>JBGSIP010000467.1:0-1596 GCA_041742495.1 Planctomycetaceae bacterium | reverse complement strand
TTGCCCGGCCAGGCGCGGACGGCCATCAAAGACGGCAATGCGATCGCAGCGAGTGCGGCCGGTCAACTGCGTGACATCCGCGGCGTCCAGTTCGGCACCACTGCGGACGTTCGCCTTGACCGTCGCCTTGCTGGGGCCTTCGACCAGCACTTCCACCTGCCGACCAATCATCAGCGCGTTGTCCGCCTCGCTGATTTCGTTCTGGACGGCGAGCATTTCGTTGTTGCGCCGGCGTTTCACGTCTTCAGGCACATCATCGGCAAACAGTTCGTCGGCCTTGGTTCCGGGGCGCGGGCTGTATTTGAAAATGAAGCTGTTCTTGAAGCGATACTCCCGCAACGCGGCCAGACTCTTCTGGTGAGCCTCTTCGGTCTCGCCACAGAAGCCCACAATGAAATCGCTCGACACCGCACAGTGGGGCAGGGTCTCGCGAATGCGGGCCATCATGTCTCGATACAAACCCGTGGTGTATCCCCGTTTCATCCGCTTGAGGACGTCATCGCAACCATGCTGCAGAGGGACGTGCAGATAGTGCGCGCACTTGGGGAGATCGCGAATGGCCTGCAGCAGATCGGCAGACATGTCCTTGGGATAGTTGGTGACGAACTTAATCCGCTTGATCACCGGGACGTCGTGAATCATCGCCAGCAAATCTGACAGGCGGTATTCGCGGCCATCGAGTGTGTAGCGGTAACTGTTGACGGTCTGACCTAGCAGCGTGACCTCCTGCACCTCCTGATCGGCCAGCACCTGCACCTCTTTGAGGATGTCGCGGGGGGAGCGACTCTGTTCGGGCCCGCGCGTGTTGGGGACCACGCAGTACGTGCAGAACTTGTCGCAGCCAATCATGATCCGCACAAAGGCCTGATGCGGCGAGGGGCGCATCTGAGGATCGCGCAACGGATCATAACTTTGAAAGCTCTCGGCGACTTCGGCCCGGGTCCCGTCCCGGCGGGCAAGACTCACCGCCAGTGATTTTTCCCGTGTGAGTCGAGCCCGATCAATCAGGGCGGGAATTTCTGCCAGTTGTCCGGTACCGACCACCAAGTCCACATGCGGCGCGCGCTCAAAGATCTTTTGCTGGTCCTTCTGGGCCATGCAGCCGAGCACACCAATGACTTGCTGCGGGCGTCCCCGTTTGATGAACCGCATGCGGCCCAGTTGGCTGTAGACCTTGTGTTCGGCGTGTTCGCGGACGCTGCAGGTGTTGAATAACACCGTGTCGGCGTCTTTGGGATCGCTGGCCAGTTGATATCCCTGCTGGCGCAAGGCAGCGACCACCAGTTCGCTGTCCAGCACATTCATCTGGCAGCCAACGGTTTCGATGTAGACCTTCTTGTTGTGGCCCTCTCCCATCATCACGCTCATTCAAATTGACGGCTGGGCGTTCGGCGGTGGCCGAACGCGCTGTGCCCCCGGTGTGGCGATCGACCCGCGGATCACGTTGACCTAGGCGGCTTTTTTCTGAGGAGGTTTGGCTGCTGCCGGGGAGGACGCTGAGGCCGACGACTTGCTGCCAGGCACCGGCTTCGCCGCCACAGCGGCACTGGCGGCGGCAGCCTCTTGCGCCTGGCTGGCGGCGGCCTCTTCCGCGGC
>JBGSIP010000466.1:0-3312 GCA_041742495.1 Planctomycetaceae bacterium | reverse complement strand
TGGGCGATCGCAGCGCGATTTGCCTACTGGCGCGACACGGCAAGCAGCGGCGCGGTCGCGACGGCAGGAGTTACAACGCGGCAGTCAGAATTGGCTTAGTGTGCGTAAGTGTATTGCGGGCTGGCAGATACGGCGGCAGGGTCTGCGTGAACGCAGGTGCAAATGTGAATTTTTTGACGTTTGGCGAGGAGCTCTTCGTATTCGGTCTCCCACTTGCTTACAATGTTTCCGCTACTTCATGGATGCGAAGATTTGTTGTAGCAAATGTGAAAAACGTGTTAACAAAAGCCAGGGAATGTCGATGCGATAACTAGAGGGCTCGAATCCGTCCGCGTTGATGGATGTCAGCCCCCAATTTAGAGCACGGGCAGTTTGACGGCGGACACACGCTGAGTTTTTCCAGAACAGGAATCGAATGGTTTAGCAGCACGACGAGCGGTGGCGTTCGCGTTGAACACGGGCGAAACTGACCCGCCGACTGCATTCTCTGGCGACAATCGGAGGTGCAATCATGAAACGACTCATTGGCATGACGCTGGTGTTTGTGGGCTTGGCCTGGGGCTTCACGACCGTCTGGGTGTCGGGATACTCGGCCGGTTATGAACAGGGGTCGGAGACCGCCTGGGATTCCGCCAACCGGACCCTCGGTCGGGCAGCGAACACGGTCCAGCTCTACGACAGCACGGACGGCCGCGTGCGGACGGTCAGCAACGCCGCGATCGTCGAGATCTGACTCGGTCCAGCACCGTGTCGCCGGCACTCGGAATCTCTTGTTGGGCGTCCCTCCCCTCCCCCGCCCGGGCGGGCTATCGCGGAGGGTCCGTGGTGCTGGATCGCGGGTTCCGTCACAAGCTCCTCCGCAACGTCGTGAGCGTGTTGACGAGTCCAGATTGCGATGGGTGACTGCGACTGCAGGCACGGTAAAACGATTCCGCCAACCGACCCGAGAACCGTGTTGGCAGCGCTGGGAGCAGCCCCCTTCCTGGCGGCCTGTTGCACGTTGCTCGCGCACCCATCACGTGATTGCTGCGGGTCATGGTTGTCCAACCGGCGGCTATGGGCCTGGTGCGCTAAACCGGGCTTTCCCCTGAACGGCGAGGTGTCGTAAGTTCCCGCCTGACGAGCGACCCTGCGCCGTGTGTGCGCCCGGAGTGCGCCGGCTTCGCGAACGTGGGCGATGTGAACTGATGGACGCGATTCGCAAAACAGCCATTTTGTTACTGAGTCTCGACAAACCTCTGGCGGCCGAAGTGCTCAGCCAGATGCCCCGTGAGCAGGTCGAAAAGGTGACTCTGCAAATCGCGAAGATGGGGGATGTCAGTCGCGAAGATCAAGCGACGGTGCTCAAGGAGTTCTGGGATTCGGCGGTGGAACGCACGCCGATCGAACGGGGCGGTCTCGATTTTGCCAGCGATCTGTTGTCGCAGAGTCTCGGTTCTGACAACGCGGGATCGATTCTGGAAGCCGTCAAGCAGTCGATGAGTGCGATCCCGTTTGGCTTCCTCAAGAAAGTTGGCGCGGAGAACGTGCTGACATTCATCACCGACGAGCATCCGCAGACGATCGCGCTCATTCTGTCGCACTTGCCGCAGAATCTGGCGGCGGAAGTGTTGGCGGGTCTGTCGGCCGATCAGCAGCTCGACGTGATTCGCCGCATCGCCAATATGGAACAGACGAGTCCCGAGGTGATTCACGATGTGGAGAAGAGCCTCGAAGCGCGGATGAAAGCGACGATCAACCAGCAATTGGAAAAAGCAGGGGGCGTGCAGACGGTGGCGCAGATTCTCAACGTCACGGATCGCATGACCAACCGCAGCATTCTCGAACGGCTGGAAGAGGAAGACACGGAACTGGTGGACGAGATTCGCCGACTGATGTTCGTCTTCGACGACCTGCTGAAGCTCGATGACAAAGCGATTCAGGCTTTGCTGAAGGAAGTCGACAACAGTCAGTGGTCGGTGGCACTCAAAGGGGCGTCAGACGAGATCAAGAAGAAGGTCATGGGCAACCTGTCGCAGCGGGCCGCGGATCTGCTCAACGAAGAAATGCAGTATCTGGGACCGGTGCGGGTCAGCGATGTGGAATCGATGCAGCAGCAGATTGTGGACACGGTTCGCCGATTGGAGGATGCCGGCCAGATCACGGTTTCCAACAGTGGCGAGGGGGATGCCTTCATCAGCTAAAACCTGGCGTGAGGGTGGTGCTGTGAAACGGGTGGATCTGAGCCGAAGGCCGGTGGTCCACGAGGTGGTGGTTTCGAAGGAATGAGCGTCATGACACGTCCCGCCAGTATTCGCGTGCTGACTGCGCAAGCGGCGCGGGAAGAGGCGGAGACGATTGCCTTCAATTTTGAAGACATTCGCAGCCGTTGCGATCAGTACCTGCGCGAAACGCGGGAAGCGGCCGCAAAGATCAAGGCAGACGCCGAAGCCAGCGTGCAGAATGTGCGGCAGACCGCGCTGGAAAAAGGGCGGGCAGAAGGTCTGGCGGCGGGCATGCAGGAGGCGCAGAAGAAGATTGCTGAGCAGGCCCGGCAGATGGCCACGCAGATGGTGCAAGAGCAAGTGCGCACGCTTCAGCCAGCCGTCGACGCGGCGGTGGCGCAAGTGAATCTGGAATTGCTCCGGTGTCTGGATCGCTGGCAGCGGGATGGCGTGACACTGGCGGCGGCGATTGCGGGCAAGCTGTTGCATCGCGAGCTGATCTCGCATCCCGATGCCGGGTTTGAATTGCTGAGGGATGTGCTGCAGTTGACGGTGGGCGAGACACAAGTGCGGGTGGAATTGCATCCGGCGGACCTGGCGGTGTGGGAAACCGCGGGTCGCAGTCCGGAGAACTGTCAGTTTGTCGCCAACGCGGAGTTAACGCGGGGCGGCTGTCACGTGACCACCACGCAGGGGGTCATTGATGCCCGCATCGAGACGCTGCTGCAGCGGATTGTCGATGAGTTGGCGGGACCGGTCGAGGATTCTGAAGCATGACGGTCGCCACCGATTGGGAACATCAACTGTCGGGGGTGATTCCGTATGCCATCGCGGGGCGCGTGGTTCGCGTGGTGGGCTTGACGGTGGTGGTGGCGGGGTTTCCGGCGCCGCTGGGTTCCATCTGCCGGATCGAACCGACGCACCGCCCTTCCGTGGACGGAGAGGTGGTTGGTTTTCAGGGCGATCAGACCATTCTGCAACCGTATGGCGATCTGCATGGCATTCGCCGCGGCGACCGGGTGACGTTACGGCAGTCCGTGGCGTCGGTGGCGGTGGGGAACGGCCTGTTGGGGCGCACGCTCAATGGACGAGGCCAGTTTCTGGATGG
>JBGSIP010000465.1:0-3916 GCA_041742495.1 Planctomycetaceae bacterium | reverse complement strand
GCATCTTCAACGAACATGGCGTGCGCGAATACGGCTGCATCCGGATCGACTCCGCCAGTGGTGTGGGGGACTGGTCCAAAGATCCCGCCGCCAACAGCAAGCGCATCGCCGCCACCTTCCGGGAAGCGGCGATCGTGGCCGCCGGTCATGGCGAGCGACTGGCCGCCGAAGGGGAAATCTGCTGGGGGGGCATGCACTCCTGGCGGGATATGGTCAACCTGCTCGAAGCGGTCGACATGCCTGGCAGCCTCGGGTTCCAGGCCGATCTCGCCCACACGTACCTGTATCTGCTCGGCTACAACGCTCCCGAGCATGCGCTGCTCCAGACCGGTTATTCCGACAGCGAATTCTGGGCAGCCTACGAAAAGATGACCGACGCGTTGCGCCCGTGGACCATCGATTTCCACGTCGCGCAGAACGATGGCAGCGTGCATGGCACCGGCAGCCATGACAAGACCGGCCGGCATTGTCCCGCCAAGGATCCCAACGGCAAGCTCGACATCGTGAAGTGCGCCGGGTATTGGCTGAAGGATGCCCCCGCCCGCGGCATGCAGCACATCTGCTGGGACGGGTGCATGTTCCCCAACGCCATGCTCGAAACGCAGCAGACCTGGAACGACATTCTCGATGTCATGCTCCAGGTCCGCGAAGCCCACGGTTCTCACTAAATCGCACGCGGCCTGACCCCTCAGGACTGGCCGCTCGCTGCCATTCACGTCACATACTTCCGCCCGCCGCTGGTCTTGGACAAGGCCAGCGGCCCACGTTCACTCGACCGCATCGACGATTCCATTCTCGGGAGCTTCCTCTCATGGCGAAACCTGTTCGGATCGGACTGATTGGCTACGGCTTCATGGGCCGCACGCATTCCAATGGCTATCGGCAGGCACCCAAGTTCTTTGACTTGGGACACGAACCGGTGCTGCAGGCCTGTTGCGCTCGCAACGAAGCGGCGATCAAGGCCTTCGCCGACAACTGGGGCTATGCGTCCTACGAAACTGATTGGCGCAAGCTCATCGCCCGCGATGACATCGACGCGATCGACATCTGCACGCCCAACAACCTCCACAAGGAAATCGCCATCGCCGCGGCCAAAGCGGGCAAGATGGTCCTCTGTGAAAAGCCGCTGGCGCTCAACGTGGCGGAAGGGGAAGAGATGGTCGCCGCGATTGAACAGGCCGGCGTCGCGAACACAGTCTGGTACAACTACCGTCGCGTGCCAGCCGTCACGATGGCCAAGCAGATGATCGACGAAGGCCGGCTGGGAAAAATCTTCCACTATCGGGCCAACTTCCTGCAGGACTGGACCATCTCGGAAGATCTGCCGCAGGGGGGCAACGCACTCTGGCGGCTGGACGCCGCCGCCGCCGGGTCAGGCGTGACTGGCGATCTTCTTGCGCACTGCATCGACACGGCGATCTGGCTCAACGGCGGCATCAATGACGTGTGTGCCATGACCGAAACGTTCATCAAGGAGCGGATGCACACGCAGACCGGCAAGAAGGAGCCGGTCACCATCGACGATGCCTGTGCCTTCCTGTGCCATTTCCAGAACGGCTCGCTGGGGCTGTTTGAATCGACCCGCTACGCCCGCGGCCACAAGGCCCTGTACACACTGGAAATCAACGGCGAGAACGGCTCACTCGCGTGGGATCTGCACGACCTGCATCGCCTCAGCTACTTCAACTACAAGGACGAGAGCGCCCTGCGTGGCTGGCGGTCGATTCATGTCACCGATCACAGCGGCGAGCATCCTTACATGAAAAACTGGTGGGTGCCCGGCCTGCAGATTGGCTACGAGCACACGTTCACGCACCAGGTAGCCGATTTCATGAAGTCGCTCGACGAAGGCACCTCCTGCGGTCCCACATTCCGCGACGCACTGGAAACCCAGCGGGTCTGTGACGCCGTGCTGGCATCGGCGCGGGCCCGCTCATGGTCGACGGTGTGATACCGGGGCCGCAGACAGAACGCTGGCGCAAAACGCTATCGAACTCCGGCTGCTCGTCAGCAGCGGGCAGCCGGCATCTGCTATTCACGTCCTGAGTCGAAAGCGGGCAGCCCGTCGGCCATCGCCAGCCGAACCCATTCTGCAGCCAGCACGGACCAAGATCGCTGTCCCGCACTGGGCTGGGCTGGGCTGGGACTGGCTGTCCTGCGATCGGGGGAGTGGCGTGGGGACCAACTGCGTCCACCAGCAGTCCGCCAGGCGTAGTGACCAGCGGCATCCCAGCCAACGGCCTGAAACCCCGCGAACCTAACATAACGGACATTATCGGACGTTGGGGAGTGGTGGGTTTTTGGGCTTTCCGCTCGCCGTGTGGCTCGATCCCCGTGTGAATCCCGTCCAGTATCGTGTGGCTCCGTGGCTTCAGTTTCGACGTGCTGTGAGCCAGTCGCCCTCGCCGATGGCCACGGTGCTCGATCTCGCGGCCGCTTCCGCCGTGCGCCTGTCGAATCGATGCCGCCTACCGGCTGCGTTACGGGTGATCCGCCACCAGTGGCGATTCGAGGAATTCGCCGATCTGTCGGAACTTCTGATATCGCCGTTCGAGCAACCCGCCGCGGTCGCGCGACATCACGTCCCGCAGCGCCGCGCTCAAGGAGCGTTTCAGCGCCGCGGCTGCACTGCGGTGGTCGCGATGTGCGCCCCCCAGCGGTTCGGGAATCACTTCGTCAACAATCCCCAACTGCAGCAGGTCCCGGCTGGTGAATCGCAGCGCCCGGGCCGCCTTGTCGGCGTGTTTGACGTGCTTCCACAGAATGCCAGCGCACCCCTCCGGACTGATCACGGAGTAATACGCAAACTGCATGATCGACACATAGTCTCCCACGCCAATCCCCAGCGCACCGCCACTGCCCCCCTCCCCGATCACCGTGCAGATAATCGGGGTATTGAGCTGGGACATTTCGCGCAGGTTCAGGGCGATCTGATACGCCTGCCCGCGTTCCTCCGCCTGAATGCCGGGGTATGCGCCGGAGGTGTCGATAAACGAAATGATCGGCAGCCCAAACTTGGCCGCCAGTTGCATCTTGGACAGCGCTTTACGGTAGCCTTCCGGATGAGCCATTCCGTAATTGTGCTCGGTCCGCTCTTTGAGGTTGCGCCCCTTCTGCTGGCCGACAAACAGCACCTTCACACCGTCCAGCTTGGCGAAGCCGGTCAAAATTGCCCGGTCGTCGCCAAACGCCCGGTCGCCGTGCAATTCCACGAATTCGTCAAACACCAGTTCGAGATAGTCCAGGGTCTGCGGTCGGGCCGGATGTCGGGAGACCTGCACAATGTCCCACGCGTCCAGGTTGTCGTAGATTTCGCGTTTGAGCCGCAATATCTCCTGCCGCATGCTGGCCACGGCGTCGAGCGTGGTCGGCGTGAGCGAGTCTTTGCTTTCGAGCTGCTGAAGCTGCTGCTCCAGTTGCACAATGGGCTTTTCAAACGCAAGCGTATGTTCATAGGCCATTGCTGGCGGACTCACTCACAAACAGAGAAGGATGATTCACGAACCGGCCAGGGCGGCGAAACTGCAGGCGCGTCGCCGACTGCCTCCGGACCCGGCAGCTCATCGCCCCGCAGCGCGACATTCCACCTGCACCAGTACTCACCCAGAGAAGCCCACCGGGTTATTACCGATGGAGGCGATGCCACTTCGGCTGCGGGGGCACGACTCGCCGCGCCAGCGGGATTCTCTGCCCCACGGCCGGACACGTCAAACGAACCTGCGGAATTGCCTGCCGCGACCAAGAACTCCGGCAACGGGAGTCACACGATGTTCATGTCGTCCAGCGAAGGAAGATCGTCGTCCGCGGGGGGCTGCGCCGGTTTGGTGGGCGGTGTTTTGGCTGCGGGAGGCTTGGCCGCAGCAGCTGGCGCCGGTCTCGGCGGAGCCGGACGAGCCGGTTGTGCTGCGGGGGGACG
>JBGSIP010000464.1:0-3146 GCA_041742495.1 Planctomycetaceae bacterium | reverse complement strand
CTTGTGGACCAGGTTGCAGCCGCGCCATGCCGCCAGGTGTTCGTGCGGCGGACCGGGTTGCTGACTGCCCTCCGATGACGCTCGCCTGTTCAGGATCAGCCTGAGCAGGCGGCGGGTCATCCCCTCCGGCGGAGTGCTTGCGCACTGATCGCGTCGGTCCCTCGGCTGCCTTTCCCCCTCGGCCACCGTCGTATGCCCACCCGCGCACAGACTACGATTGAACGTGTTGTTGAACTCTCCGGTATCGGCTTGCTCAGCAGTGCTCCTGTGCGAATTCGCTTTCTGCCCGCCGAGCCCGACTACGGCATTCGCTTTCAGCGCATTGACCTGTACGGTAGCCGGCCGGTGCCCGCGGCACTGGAATACGTCGTACCGCAGACGCGTTGTACCACGCTCTCTGATGGCGTCACCCGCGTCGAATTGATCGAACATGTGATGGCCGCCCTCGCTGGCCTGCAGATTGATAATTGCCTCGTGCAGCTCAATGCCCCGGAGCCCCCGGGGGGCGACGGATCGAGCAGCGAATTCGTTCACGCGTTGCTGGCTGCTCAAAAAATCACGCTTGATCGCCCGCGCAAGGTCTTCAACATCGGGCTCCCGGTGGAAGCCGCCTCGCAGGACACGCCCGGGCGCATCGCGGCGTCTGCCGCCATCGATGGCGCGTACACCATTCGTTACGAGCTGGACTACGGTCCCAGTTGCGGCGTGCCGATTCAATCCGCGGAATATGTCATCACGCCCGATGTCTTTCTGCACGAAATCGCCTTCTGCCGCACGTTTGTCCTCGAAGCAGAAATTCAGGCGCTGCGGGCGATGGGCTACGGACGACATGTGACGGCCGACCAGATTCTGGTGTTTGGCCCACAGGGTCTCGTCGCCAACGAATTGCGGGCCGAGAATGAATGTGCCCGACACAAACTGCTGGATTGCATTGGCGATTTCGCGCTCGTCGGTCGGGACATCGCCGGGACCATCGTCGCGCGGCAGTCCGGTCACAAAATGAATCATCAGTTCGGCCGGCGTCTTGTGGCAGTCTGCCAGCCCGAACGCCAATCCCCGCCCCACTCCAAGGCCGCCTGACTCACCACGGTTGCTCGATGACTCGTCATCACCGGGCAAATGAATCTCCACGGCAGGCGGCCAACTGATCCTGTCCTGAGTTCTTCTACCCAGTCTTTGCATAGTTACCCACCGCCCACGGCGTTCTTCAGGATGCTCCCCCATGTCGCGAAACATCTCTCCATTGGCGCATGTCGACGCGCGGGCTGAACTGGGTGTCGACGTGGAAATTGGTCCGTTCTGCGTGGTCGGGCCGGATGTCGTACTGGGAGACCGCACGCGGCTCGACAGCCACGTGGTTGTCCGCGGACATACGACGATGGGGACCGACAACCGCGTCTTTCCGCATTGCACCATCGGCGGCGAACCGCAGGACTTTGCGTATCGCGGCGAAGACACCTTTGTGGACATTGGCAACGGAAATACGTTCCGCGAAGGGGTGACCGTGAATCGCGGCGCACCCAAGGAAGACTTTGTGACCCGCATTGGCAATCACTGCATGCTGATGTCGAACGCGCACGTGGCTCACAATTGCGCGCTGGGGGACCATGTGATGCTGGTCAATGGCTGCCTGCTGGGCGGCCACGTGCATGTCCACGACCGGGCGATCATTTCTGGCAATGCCACCGTGCATCACTTTTCGACCGTGGGCACGCTCGCCTTTTGCAGTGGTTCCAGCAAAGTGGTCCGCGACGTTCCCCCGTACATGCTGGGCTCCGGTTCCGACGATTTTCTACCGCGCACAATCAATCTGGTTGGCATGCAGCGGGCAGGGATGCAGCCCAATGCCATCCACGCCATCAAGCGCGCTCACCGCCTGCTGTATCGCGAAATGTGCTCGGTCGACACCACCCGCGCCCGGTTGATGGAAGAACTCGACGGCATCATTCCGATCGAATTGTCCACGCTGTTTACCTTCATCGAGAACACCAACGCGGGCAAGATGGGACGCGCGCGTGAAGTCGTCCGCAAAATGGCCCCTTGTCCGCGACCAGTTGTGAAAAAGGCAGCCTGATGAAAACACGGGTCGTCGTGATTGGCGTCGGATCGCTGGGGCGGCATCATGCTCGCATTCTGGCTGGACTTCCGGACGCCAAGCTCGTGGGCGTCTGTGATCCCAACGAAGCCCAGGGGCCGGTTGTCGCCGCACAACTGGGAGTGCGCTGGTATCCCGATTTTCGTGATGCCATCTTCGCCTGTGATGCCGCGTCGATTGTGGTGCCCACCACTCTCCACCGCCAGGTGGCCGATGCCTATTTGGCAGCCGGCAAGGACATCTTTGTCGAGAAGCCGCTGGCCGGCACGCTCGAAGCCGCGCGGGCCATTGTCGCACACGCCACCGCGAACGAGCTGATTGTGCAAGTCGGACATTCCGAACGCTTTAATCCTGCGTTTCAGGCGGCTCGCGCAGCGCTGTTTGGGGTGCAGTATCTGAATTTTGAGCGGGTTGCGCCGTACAGCTTTCGTTCCACCGACATCAGCGTGGTGCACGACCTGATGGTCCACGATCTCGATCTCGCCAACCGGCTGATCGGCTCCCCCATTCAAGCGGTCAGCTCGCGTGGTTCGCGGATTATCAGCGATCACTACGACATGGTGCAGACCCGCATTCATTACCAGAGTGGTGCCATTGCCGATTTCCGCGCCAGTCGCGTCCATCCGGTGGCGAAACGCCAGTTTGAAGTCTGGGGCGAAGCGGGCTGGCTGTCGGTCGATCTGCATAATCGCCAGTTGCAACACATGCGGCCGACCGCAGAGCTCAAGGCGGCTCCGCCCCGACTCGATGAGCGGACCGCGACACCCGAAGAACGGCTTCGCTGGAAAGACGATGTCTATCCTCGCTATCTGTCGCTCACCGACACGACGGTCGAACCGTGTGACGCGTTGACGGCCGAGTTGGCCGAGTTCGTCACTTGCTGCCGCACCCGACGTCGACCGGAAGTCTCGGGAGCCGATGGATTGAAGGCCGTGGAAGCGGCGGAACTGGTCACTCGCGCCACGATCGGTTTCGAGTGGACCGCGCTCCCCGCGTCGATCGCAGCCCCCGCCGCAGCGGTTCCTGTGACCGATGGCGCATCAGCGTCCCC
>JBGSIP010000463.1:0-4220 GCA_041742495.1 Planctomycetaceae bacterium | reverse complement strand
CTGGCTTGCAACGGGCGCAGGCAGCCCCCGACTGATAGCCCACGAACCACCCGTGGCGATCATGGTCGCAGCGGTTTAGCAGTTGGCCAGGCGTCCAATAGCGCTTGGGTGGGAACATCGGCGGATGACCGCTGTCCCCGGTTCGCACGTCGTAATAGCCGGCACGCCACCCACTGCCATAGTCGGCCGTGTCATAGCAGTCTGGGGCCTGACCACAGTCGCACCACGCCTGCCATGCTTCGAGGTGACGGCACTTCTCATAGTGGCCATCCTGCAACGAAGCGCAGCCCGCGGACTGGATCGCGACCAGGATCGCCAGCGTGCTGACGGACCAATGAACCAGTTGCATCAATCTTCTCCCGATGACTTCGGCGCTGAGAAAGCAGCCGTTTCGCCTGGTGGAGAAGACGATCTCGCCGACCGCGCCAGCCGTGACATCGCGGACATGCCGTCGCTGTCACCGCAGTTGCGCGGCAATCCCGTTTCCCCCCACGTCTGGTTTCGACACGCCCTCTCGAGCGAATCGACGTCGGGACACGGATGCTCGGAGGGAATCGAGAAATCGGGCTTGGCTGAGTCTTGTCACGGGGTCGCGGCAAGGAATTCGCTCTGTACGATCCCTGACGTTTGTAGGCGTTGTCCGGCAGGCCGCCCGGTGACCGCAGGCGAATCCCTCGCACCGAATGCGGCAATTCCCCAAGGTTGGGACCTCCCGCGCCAGAAGGCCGACCGCCGCGAGTCCGCCCCCGCTGGGTGGCAAGCTGTGACGATTATGACGGTTGCAACGGTTCTGACGAAGAACCGGGCCGCACGATCGTTACAGGCTACCTGAACACTCAAGCCGCTTTCCGTCCGGAATCGATACGACTTCCGGGGAACTGTCGTGTCCCTCAGTCGCGTGTTGCTGACGGTGTGTTTTTTTTCGGCAGGATTTTCAACGAGTGGTTCGGACGGCAGTCAGCGTCTCTTGCTGCCGCGTGTTTGCAGAGCGGGTTCCGCCGGTCCGAAACGGCCGGTCAACCGATGGTGTTGAGGTTTGCCTGCGCATTCGCCGGGGTTCTCCCTGGAGATTTGCGGTCGAAATCTGACGATCCGATTGATTCCGGCCCGCATCGGCCGCAGAATGTCCCCACCCAGGGCTCCTGAACTACCCATTTTTCGTGGTTGTCCTGTGCGGAGCTGTCCAGTCCCTTCCTTCCCACGCTTTCGGTCTCTGCCCAAATGTCGCGGCGGCCGCCAGTGAGGGACTCAAGAATTCCCGGTTCGCATGCCCCTCGCACCATCTCGAACGAATGGAACTGTGTGCCGGACCCTCGCGGGATTGGCATGTCTGGCTTTGGTGGCCTTGGCCTGTTGGATCAGTCCAGCCAATGGCCAGCCCGGCAGCGTGCTCGAAGATCCTCAGTCGGTCTTGTTGGCGCCCCCGGCCACTCCCGAGTTGACGTTCAAGGCGGCCATCACGATGGTCGATCTGGGCCGACTGGATCTGGCGAAAACCTATCTGCAGCAACTGTTGGCCACAGACGTGGACGACGCCACCTGGCTGGGCATCCGGAACGACTTTGGCTCGGCCACCATTTTGCGTCTGGCACGCACTGTCGAACTCCAGCCGGAATCGGTCCAGGTACAAGAACTGGTAGCCGCCGCGGCGTTGCGCGCCAGTCAAGATCCTGCCTTGCTCAGCAAGACGGTCGAGGGGCTCTTTGGAACGTCGCGCGGCCGCGCCGCGGCGTTGTCGGAACTACGTGCTCTGGGCGATCGCGCCATACCCGTGCTGCTGGCCCGCGCCGCGGTTGAAACTGATGACGCGCGCTTGAATCAGTTGCACGCCGCTTGCGTATACGTGGGTCCGGAAGGCATCCCCCCGCTGATCGCAGGCCTGCAGTTGAGTGCCGCTTCCGCCGCGACCATCGCCGCAGATGCCCTCGGACGCCTGAACGCCACTCGTGCCCTGCCGGACTTGGCCTACTTCGCCAGCAGTGATCGCACCCCTTCTCAATTGAAGGGGGCTGCCCAGGATGCCTTGCGCCGCATTCTGTCTGCCGGTGCCGCGGGCGACTATCGCGACAATGTGGCGGGTCTGCTGGCTCAAGGGGCTCGTGCAGCCTTGCGCGGTGCCGCTCCTTTGGAACTGACGCCCGAGGGGCTCGTTCGTGTGTGGTACGTCACCCCCGACGAACAACTCGTGTTTGATGACGCCCCGCCGCAGTCCGGCCAGATTCATCAGGCGGTCACCCTGTCGCAGCGGGCGCTGGAACTGACGCCGCAAAATAAGTCGCATGCCGCCGTGCATCTGGCAGCGCTGCTCTCCGACGACGTGCTGCGATATGGCTGGGACCAACCCTCTCCGTTGCAGGAAGCCGGGACCGCCGTGTGGGCCGGTGAAGCAACGATTCTCGACATGCTGACGATCGCTCAGGAAGACAGCCTCGTCCCCGCGCTCGTTCGCGGACTGGAAGCCCTGCCGCTGGTCGCATCGGGTCCGGGATTAAGCCGCTGGTCCGCCGCCGAATCACGTCTGATGTCCCTGCTCGATCATCCTGAGCCCCGCGTTCAGGATGCGGCCCTGCAAGCCATCTTTGGGCTGGGCTCCATCCCTGAACTCGCTCATGCCCCGCGCGTTGTCAGTGCGCTGGGGCAAGCACTCTTGGGCTCGTCCCGCTTGCTGGCGATCGTGGCTGATCCCAATCTCGGCCGAGCCTCGATCGTAAGTTCTCAACTACGGTCGCTGGGATATGAAGCGATTGAGGTCCGCACCGGCCGGGAAGCCTTCGAGCAGGCCAGCCTGCGGGGTGACGTCGGCCTCGTCCTGCTGCACTCGAATGTCATTCGCTGGGAGTTGTCGCAAACGGTCGCCAATCTACGGGCGGACTCACGAACGGCCCGCCTGCCGATCGGCGTCCTCGTGGCAGATTTTGTCCCGCAGCAACTTCAAGTTGTTGCCGAGCACGATCACCGCACTCAGTTTGTTGAGGAGACAACCAACGCCGAGTTTTTTTCGCGGCAGGTCAAGTCCCTGCTCGCCCAATCCAGCGTGACGCCATTCAGCGCGCGGGAACGTGACGCCCGCGCTCAGCGGGCCGCTCAATATCTCGCCCGTCTGCAGGCGGCCCATCGGCCTGAACCATTCGACTTCTCCACGATTGAGCCAGCCTTGGTGCAATCGCTGGCCGATTCCGACCTGGCTGGCGCTCTGCTCCCGGTCCTCGCGTCGATTCGTTCATCGGGAGCGCAGCTGGCCATCGCCGACTTGGTCGCCCGACAGGACGCTCCCTTGGCTCAACGGCAAGCCGCTGCCATAACAATTGGCCAGCACATTCGCCGGCACGGCTTGCTGCTTTCCGGCGGGGAAGCCGCACGCCTGCTCGAATCTGTCCGCGGCGAGGCTGACCGTCACGTCCGGGTAACCATCGAAGGGCTCGCAGGAATTCTCACGGGGCAGCCTGTTCCCGCCGCTGACGTGCTGCTCGCCACGCCCAGCCCTGCCAACCCGGTGCTCGACCCGCGTCAGTAAGCCGCTGCCGACAAAGTGGTCAGTTGTCTCGCTCGTACGGGCCGACGTCGCTTTTGCAAGCCGGCACCCGCGCGTCGACAACAGGTCACGGCTCTCTCCCCGATTCCGCTGGGGCCTCCGTCTGGTACAGGGCACTGCGATCCAGGTCCGGTTCAGCCTGTTGATGACCGGTCGAAGTCTGCCGCCGCCTCGTATCATCCCTGCCCGTATCATGGTGGCCACCGTTCCCGCCTGAGCGCCTTTCGAATCCCGACTGGCGGCGGGCACTGGAGCTTAAGTCCAATCTGCACCGGTTGTTGCGTCGTTGCCGTTCGGAGCGTGACGACCCCGCCAACGTCTCATGATCTGCGGATGGGACATTGCCTCGCGGCCCCGGCTGATGACCGAAGTGCCTGTTTTGTGCTCACTGGTGCTTGTCGGCGCTACGTTGGACAATCGTCAAACGATCAAATATCATCTGCTATCACTTGGAATTGGAAAAATTGAGTCGGTCTTCCTGGATTCTGCAGTGTCATTGGTCCGTGCTGCGTACAATCTGGGCAGTCGTGAGCGTTTCTCATCTTTGGATGTGGTCTCTGTGGTCGTCGACGATTCTCCTCTGTTTCCCGAAATGATTGGCGGCAGCGATCCGATGCGGCTCGTGTATCGCCTCACGCGCCGGGCCGCCAGCAGCGCCGCGACCGTGTTGATCACGGGCGAAACCGGG
>JBGSIP010000462.1:0-4325 GCA_041742495.1 Planctomycetaceae bacterium | reverse complement strand
GGGCGGGACGCCGCCGGATTCTGCCGTCGCCACTGTGTTGGCAACTGGGTGCGCCACGGTGCTGACCACCGCCGACTCCAATCGCAGCGGAGTCACGGGCAAGCTAAGCTCCGGCGCTGGTGCCCGCCGTGTCGCGGGTGGGCGCATCATGACCAGTCCAACGATTGTCAGGGCCGTTCCCACGCCGATCGTCAGACTGAAGGGCTCCGCGAACACCAGTACGCCAGCCAGGCATGCCATCGCGATTTGCGTGGCATTGGCCATGTTGACCTGATCGACGGTCATCAACTGGAAGGCCCGCGCGGTGAGGAAAAATCCGCAGGCGTTGAAGAATCCCGCAATCACCATGGCCTGCATTTCTGCCGATGTGGTCGCCAGTATTCCCTGCCAGCCGAGGGTGGCGAGAGCGATGAGGCCGCAGCCGCCGGCACCTGAGGTCAACAGCCAGGCAGTGGCGCGGATGACCGGGAGATCGCGGACCACCTTGCGGATAGCGACTCCCCCGGCACCAAAGGCAAAACCAGAGGCCAGGGCCAGTCCGGCTCCGAGCATGACTGTCAGCGGGGTGACATCTTTCATTGCTCCGCCGGGAGCCTGTGTGGCTCCCCACGTCAGGACGCCAATCGCCAGCATCAGCACGGCCTGTGCGGTCACCGTGTGCCAGGTTTGAGTCTCTCCCAGGACGGCCCGACTGAGCAGACTGCCACCAATAATGATTGATCCGAAGGTCACGCCGACACTGACGGCCAGTCCAATGGACACCAGCGCCACCTGAAAGAGGCTGTTCCCGGCGACCTGCATGACGAGTCCGGCCACCAGCATCAGGGCAATCGCGTGAAAGGGAATGCGGGGGCCCCGGATGCCGCGTAGAGATTCCCATGCGATCCACCCCCATGCCGCCAGGGCCGCGGGTGCCGTTTTGGTAAAGCAGACCCACATGGCCCAGTCGAATCCGGGGGGACTGCCGTCTGCATTCGTGTGATTGGCCAGTTCCCGCAGGCCAATATTCGACAACGTGTAAAAGAAGGCGGCGGCCAGCCCGACCAGGAGTCCTTCGACCCAGCGCGCGGCCGGGCCTGGGGCTGGGGGAGCCATCGGAGTCACGAGTTTTTCCGCCGGCAGAGATTTGGTCATGGCCGCCATACTAGGTTCGTCCGGAGGGCGGGAGAAGTCTGAAACAAATCCAGTTGCCCCCGCCAGTGGTTCTCGCCATAATCATGAGGGAATTTCACCGTCGACGCCCAGAGGAACTTCCCACCGGAATTTTCAGGCAGGTCTTTGCTTGCAGGGATGCTCCGACGAAAAGTTTCTTCCGGCGACCCAATCATTTGAGGAGGTTTGGCAGGCATGGTGACCATCACCGAAAAAGCGGCTGGCGAAGTACGGCGGATCATTGGCGAGCAAAGCATGGCCACCGACACGATTCTGCGAATCGGCGTGGGAGCCGGCGGCTGCAGCGGATTTTCCTATAAGCTCGGACTCGACAATGCCGTCGACGAAACCAACGACCTGGTTACGGAACAACACGGCGTGAAGGTGGCTGTCGATAAGAAGAGCGCCTTGTACCTCGATGGTACAACGATCGACTTTTACGACGGGATCGAAAAGCGGGGCTTCAGCTTCGACAATCCGAACGTGGTGAAGTCTTGCGGTTGTGGCAGCAGCTTCCAGGCTTAACCCTCGTGGCCGTTGCTCGGTGCCGTGGTGATGCCAAGTCGCCATCTCCGAGAGCGCAGACATGGACACAACAAGCCCGGCGGGATTGATTCCGCTGGGCTTTGTTTTTTCCCGCGTGGCGGAACGGCGGCTAGTCGCGACGAGTTCCATGGTTCGCAACAGGACTCAACAAACGGTCCTTGCGGATGGCTTTACTCGCGCCGACGGCCGTGATTGAATACGTTTCGACAACGTTTGACTTCTTCACTGACCACGATTGTGCGGACTGCCGGTCAGCGGCCCGCCTAAGAGACCACGTCATGAGTCTGCAGGGAAAAATTGGCATCGTGACTGGCGCTTCGCTGGGGATCGGGCGGGAGTGCGCGCTCGAAATGGCCCGGCTGGGGGCCAGGGTCGTCGTGAACTATCGCTCCAATCCGCAAGAAGCCGATCGCGTGGTGGAGGAAATTCGGGCGTCCGGGAGTGATGCCATCGCGGTGCAGGCGGATGTGGCCGATCAGTCCGCTGTCGAACGGATGGTGGATGAGACGGTCGCGCATTTCGGCGGGCTTGACTTGTTTGTCTCCAATGCCGCCTACAGCGATCGCCAGAACATGGTCGAGGCCGATCTGGAGGGTTTTCGCCGGACAGTCGATGTCACCATGTGGGGAGCATTTCACGGCTTGAACGCAGCCGCGCGAAAAATGGTTCAGCAGGGCCGCGGCGGCGCGTGCGTCATTGTCAGTTCGCCGCACGCCGTGATCCCGATACCCGGGGCGATGGCTTACAATATGGCCAAGGCGGCAATTGACCACATGGCCCGCACGGCCGCGATCGAACTCGCTGAGCATCGCATCCGCGTCAACATTGTCCACCCCGGTTGGATCGATACCCCGGGCGAGCGCAAGTTTTATTCGGAAGAGGACTTACAGCGCGGGGCTCGCGGCATTCCGTGGCGCCGGCTGGGTCGCCCGGAAGAAATCGCCAAGCTGGTGACGTTCCTGCTGACCCCCGACTGTGATTACATGACGGGGAGCACCGTCCTGATGGACGGCGGCATCAGCCTGAAATGGGGCGGCAAAGACGAGGAATGACCGATGTGCCGATTCACCGCGAACAGGTGACTTTCGCTGAAGGTGTCCACAGCCGCGGCGAAGCCCTCGCCGCTGCGGAGGCCTTAGCCACTGAAAATGGGGCCAAGACCGATGCGGACGCGAGTGCTGTCGCCGGTCGATGCGTCCCGTCTGACGGTGGAGATGTCGTGTCAGCGGCTGAGTTGCGGGCTCGGTGCACCTGGCAACTGATCCGCGGGGCCACCAATCGCTGGACGTTGGCCGGAGGGCCTTCGGCGCAATCGGTGGAAGATTTGTGCGGGGCCGGTGTGCCGGTCGATGGCCACACCAATCCGCTGACCGGGCAGCAAATTCAACTGGTCACATTTCCCGATGGTGGGCTGATCAGCTACGTTCTCGCCGACGGACGATTGCTGCACACCCTCAACACGAAGACGCCCTATCTCCAGAAGCGTCTGGAACTGGGGCTCATCGCGCTGGCGGCGCCTCGAAATACTCGCGCGCCGGAAGTGGGTCTCGATCTGGCGGCGACTGAAACGCCGGAGCCGGGAACGACGGACTTCGATCCGCAGTCATCTGTCGCCAACTGACAATCAGTCCCGCGTGACTGGTAACGCCGGCCGCGGCGGCTGACGGGCTTCCGGGTGGAATTCTTCAACGAGTGTAAGACCATGCGCATTGCGATTGCCGGCCTCGGGACTGTGGGTTCGGGCGTCTTGAAGATTCTGACGGAGCGCCGGGACTTGATCACCCGCCGGGCGGGCCAGTCCGTTGACGTAGCGGCGGTCATTGTTCGTGACTTGGAACGGTCGCGACTGGTGCCCGTGGCGGCCGACTTGCTGACCGATCGGTTCGACTGCCTGTCGGATCCCAGCATTGATGTGGTGGTGGAATTGATGGGCGGGACAGGCGCAGCCCGCGATGTCATTCTGACCGCACTGGCGAATGGCAAAAACGTCGTCACGGCGAACAAGGCGCTGTTATGCGAGCATGGGGACGAACTGTTCAAGGCGGCCCGGGGCGTCAATCGCATCATTGCGTTTGAAGCGGCGGTCGCTGGCGGCATTCCAATTATTGAAGCGGTCAGTCAAGGTCTGGCCGCGAATCAGATTCTGGCCATCGAAGGCATTCTGAACGGGACTTGCAACTTCATCCTGACGGAGATGTTCGACGCGCACACGAGCTACGACGATGCCGTGCGATTGGCGCAAGACCGCGGGTATGCCGAGGCTGACCCGACGATGGACGTGGGAGGGATCGACGCGGCCCAGAAGCTGACCATTCTGGCGCATTTGGCATATGGAACCAAGGTGCCGCTGTCCCAGAGTCTGGTTCGCGGCATCGATCGGCTGACGCTGGAGGATCTGCAGTTTGCGGATTTGCTGGGATACCGTGTCAAACTGCTTGCCACCGCGCGACTGACCGAAGGTCAGCTCGAAATGCACACACAGCCAACTCTGATTCCGCAACAGAGTCCGATGGCCGATGTCGCCGATGCTTACAACATGATCGAGGTGGTCGGCGACGCTGTTGGCCGGACGTGGTTTTCTGGCATGGGGGCCGGACAGATGCCGACGGCGTCGGCGGTGGTGGCGA
>JBGSIP010000461.1:0-2582 GCA_041742495.1 Planctomycetaceae bacterium | reverse complement strand
GCGAATGATGGCGCACCTGCACACCCGCCGCCTGCGCCACAAACAGAATCACGCCACGGGCCTGCGCCAGCAGGATGGCCGATTTGGGGTTTCGCGCCAGCGAGAACACCCGTTCGATCGCCATCCGCTCGGGTCGATATTGCTCCAGCACTTCCTGCAAGCCCGTGCCAATTTCATGCACGCGATACGACAACGACTGATCTGCGGTCGAGCGAATAATCCCCGCTTCCAGAATCTGCGGAGCCGCCGCCGCCAGCCGCAACACGGCGTACCCCGTGCGTCGCAAACCGGGATCAACAGCCAACAGACACGGCGTTTTTCCCGCGCTCATCGCGGCGTTCCCGGGCGACTCAGCAGCACAATGGCTGCAGCGTCCATGGCCTCGGCGCGGCCAATGGTGCCGACGTTCTCACCCGTCTTGGCTTTCACATTCACCCGCTCCGCCGCCATGCCCAGCGTCTGCGCAATCGAAGCGGCAATCGCCGGCTTGTAGGGGGAGATTTTGGGCTGCTGCGCAAACACGGTCACGTCCAGATTCTCAATCTGCCACTCAAGCGCAGCGACGCGGGCCCACGCCTGTCGCAGCAGGTCGCGTGAATCGGCACCGCGGTAGCTGCGATCGGTGTCGGGGAACAACTCGCCAATATCCCCCAGTCCGGCCGCTCCCAACAACGCATCCGTGATCGCATGCAGCACCACGTCGGCGTCACTGTGACCAATCAATCCATATTCCCACGGAATGACAACGCCACCCAACGTGAGCGTATGCCCCGGCCCGATACAGTGCCGATCGAATCCCTGACCCACACGGTAATCTCGCATGTCGTCAGGCCCGCTGTTGCACTGTGGTCATGGTGTTCTCTGCGGTCATGGCGTTCCCGCCCATCTGCGATGCTTCGATCTGCCGTGTCACTGTGGCAGCGACATGGCGAACCACGATGTGGCCCGCACATGCACACTCCGCCCATGTTCTGCAGCCGATGTTACGTCGCATCTCCGTATGCTGGCAACACCCGTTCACAATCGGCCGCGCGGGACGCCAGTCCGCAGCCTTGAAGCTCCCCGACATCGCGGCTGGCCAGGTCACCAAGGGCGCTGAGAATCGCCTGCGAGAAGGTTGTCGATTCTCCAATCCCGCCCGCTTCGCACCAGTGCCCGTTGACCCTTGGAGAATCGCCACATACGGTCACGCGAACACTCCCGACGCAGCGGCATTTCAGCGGCGCAACGGCATGTTTCCGTCGCTTCGTGCCGCGGTTGCACTGCCCCTGCGCCTCCGCGTGCGTTCCGATCCACCTCTGCTGTGATTCCCCCCACGTGCCCCTCACACGACGTGCCCTACTGTCCGGCGCTGCCGCCGCGCTTCTCGCGAAGCTCATGGCGGGAACGTGGGGCTGCGCCGTGTTACCAGTGTCGAAGTCGCTGCGGGACGATCAACGCAGCCTGCATCCGTTGCCAGTGCCCCCCGACGCCGTACAGGTCAACATCGTGTACGCCGAGCGGCCGATTGACGATCCCCTGCTGGGGGACAGCCTGTGGACCAGCATCGATCAAATTGCCAGCTTTCGGCCCGACCAGCGGAACCGGCTCAAAAGCATCGGGATGCGCGCCGGAGTGGTGGGAGCCAATCCCCCACGCGATCTGCAACGCCTGCTGGGCCTGACCACGGAACTGACCGATCAGGCGACCGGCAGCGGTCCCCGTCGGCTGGATGGCAAAGACATTCTGCTCCGCTCCGGAGGCTCGACCCCGATTGTTACCGGGGTCGCCTCGGGAGAATCGCGACTCTGTCTCCCGGATCAGCAACCCGAAGTGTTTGTCGACTGCCGGTTCAACATTCACCTGCGACTGGAACGCCTGCAGGATCAATGGGTCCGCCTGTTTCTGCGGCCAGAAATCCATCACGGCCAGGAACAGATGGTCCCCACATTGGGTGCCGAAGGTCCGGTGTACGAGAACTCCCAGCGGGTCACACCGATTTTCGCCTCTCCACTGACGCTGGATTTGAGTGTGGGTGAGATGTGCGTGTTCGGCTGCGGTGCCAACGCGGCCTGCCACGATCCACCAGTGCCGGAAGGGCTGGGGGACGCCTTTTTTCGCGCTGAGACGCCCGACGGGCAGATCGAACGACTGTTCATCATCCGGGTGGCTGACATGCAAAAAGTCAAGCCGCTGTACCGCGAATAGCAGTGCCACTCCGCTTGCGCGACGGGCCCCTTCGCGTGGCCAACTCCATCGCGCAGTCTGCACGGGAGAACGGCCCGTGTTCAGCCAAAGATTGCCCGTGCACACACGTGGCAGAATCAACCTGCCAGCATAACGGTACCCGTTGTATATGCACACCGTGTGCACTACACTGCAAGGCACTGTAAGGCACTGCTGGCATCGTCGGTGGAGTGGTCCACCTGTCGCTGGTTGGCTGGCAGGTCGACGCAGCACCGCAGACGTGACCCACCGACACGCGGCAGCCCCGGACCGTGAGATCTCCGTGAGCAACGAGACATCAATGCCACGCGCAGCCGAGCCTGCTCGCCGCTGGGGGGCTGCCGGCGAGACGGCGGCCCGTGTGGTGAGCGTCCACG
>JBGSIP010000460.1:0-2502 GCA_041742495.1 Planctomycetaceae bacterium | reverse complement strand
TGGTGTTGCCGCCGCCGATCGATTGCACCAGGGCGTTGGCAAAATCCGGGGTCTTCCGGAACAGGGTGGACAGCGAGATCTCTCTGTCGTCGACATCCGTGATCAATGTGCGGGCGCAATAGAGAGCTGGCCGCGAGCCATGCGCGTCGAGCGCCGCAACGGCGACTTTGGTCTTGTCGATGAGCCAGATGTCGTCCTGGTCGCAGAAAGCGACATATTCGGCGTCGACCTCCGCCTCGGCCAGCAGCTTGCGAAAATTGCCGGCAAAGCCGCGTCGCGGGCCCGAAATTACGGTGAAGTCGCCTTTGTTCCAGATCGGCTGCCAGTTGGCGAGCAAGCCTGGTGTGCTGTCGGACGAGCAATCATCCGAAGCGACGACGTCTATCGCGGCCCAATCCTGCGCGATTACGGATCGCAGCTGTGCGTCGAGGAAGCGTGCGCCATTATACGTCGCAAGCAACACCGCCAGTCGCCCAGCGCCCGCGCCGCCAGCGGGTTGGTCCAAAGTCATCGTAGGCCTCATACATACCGGCGCCGAGGCGAAATTGCCACGGCGCCCCCGCCAAACTCACGCCGCCGCGACGGATGGCTGGGGGTCAACGTCTCACCGCCTCAACCTAGCTACCGAACCAACCCGATCAAGCGGTATTCCGCCGGCGACATCCCGCTCAGCGTTATGCGTTCGGAAACACGCAGCAATAATAATGACTTCGCCGCCCACCACCGCGCCACATGTGACAGATTGACCGTAAGGGTGTGGCTTCGCGGTCGCACACCACCGCCATTGGCGGATTCAGGCTCCTGGATCCTCGCGCACGATATCCGTCGCTGGATTCGATGGGGATGATGCAGCCGAATCGACCTCCCGCGGCCGCCCACTCCGTCTAGGTCACTGATAATTAACCATGCCGGTCCATGCTTCGGGTTGGGCGTGTGCGGGGTTCCGGCCGTGGAGCTTCTGTTTCTGCTATTGCTGGTTCCAGTCCTCTGGCTGATGCTGCTGCCATCGCGCATCGCCGGAACGATGAAGCGCTATCGCTTCGCGGGCGCCGGCGTCCTTGTCGTCGTGGCACTGGGTGGCTTCCTGATGCTCACGCTCAAGCAACCCGAAGCGCCGGTTGACTACGCGCAGGGCGATGCGGCGCTGCGCGCCATGCTGGAATAGCCCTATCAGCCACGCAGGTTGAGGCTGGCCTCGTATTCGCGATAGCGGGCGCCGGGCATTGCCAGCATGTTGAAGTGGTACCGTGCTTCGGCAATGTCGCTCTGCCGCAGGTCGCGGAAGTGCGGGAAGGGGCGCTTCATGATGCGGCAGCAGGCGAAATCGCGCTCCCGGAGGAATTCGAGCATCTGCTCGCAACGCACCCTGTCGGCACTGTTGTCGACGCGCATTTCGAGCAGCAGGTAGGGCTTCAATTTGCGGATCACTTTGTCGCCGCCCTGGATGACCTTCAGCTCGAAGCCCTCCACGTCGACCTTGAGGAAGTGCACCTTCTCGATCTTGTTGTCCTTGACGTACTTGTCGAGCGTCGTGACTTCGATATCCCAGTCGCCTTCCTGACTCTCCTTCAGCATCCAGCCGCCAAGGTTGAGGCTGTCGTCCCTCATCGCCTCGGCCAGATCCATCGCCTTGACCGACATCCGGCCCGGCTTGTTGCCGACCGCGACGTTGTTGACGGTGACATTGCTCCAGTCGTTCTGACGCTGCGCCATCCTCAGCAGTGCCGCGGTGAACGGGTTGGCCTCGAACGAATGAACGAACCCGCGTGGGCCGGTCAGCAGATGGAACAGCGAGGTGTAGTAGCCAATATTAGCGCCCGCATCGATGGTCGTGGAGCCCGCGCGCAGCAGTTGGCCGACGATAGCGGTCTCGGCCCACTCATACTGTCCATCGGCAGCTATGGTCTGGGTAATCCGGTCGGTCTTGACCCCGATCAGCATGCCCCATGGTGTCGGGATCTGCTGCAGCGCCCACTCGAACTGGTCGGGGATGACGAAATCCATAGTGGCTCGCGTCCTATCTGGCTGGCTGCGCGGCCGGCAAGCTGAGTCCCAGTTCGCGCAGTGCATCAATAACCCGCGAAACGCCGATCAGCGAGATGCACTGGCACTTGCCGCTGTCGAAGCGCGACTTGTAGCTGGCCCTCGCCTCACATGGAGCGCAGTCGGTGCCAGGCGCCAGAATGCGGACGGGGGAGTTGATCGGCCCGCGTGTCACCGGATTGGTGGGGCCGAAGAGTGCCACAAGCGGAACTCCAAGCGCGTTGGCGATGTTCATCACGCCGCTGTCGTTCGAGACCACGGCGTCGCACGTGCTGATTTCCTCTGCCATGCGGGCGATGGTAAGGTCGGTCTTGTCGACGGTGCCCTCGACATACTCGCTCTTGATCCCGACGCTGACCACCTCGGCGCCGCCCGCAATCAGTGACCCGGCCAGCCGGGCAAATCCCGGCCAGCGCTTGGCTGCCCAGATGCCGTCCTTCGAGCCGGCATGAAGGCCGA
>JBGSIP010000459.1:0-2520 GCA_041742495.1 Planctomycetaceae bacterium | reverse complement strand
CCAGCAGCGTGTTCGCAGGGATGGGGGCGAACAGCTCCCGCCGCAGGGCATACAGCGCCCCGGTGGCACCGGGGACCGAGCGAAAGCGGCTTTCGCAGCGCCGCAGAAACTTTTCATACGTCCAGTAAAAGCCGACCCCCTCCGCCGCCGTCGATCCGTCGGTATTTTGCAGCACCAGCTCACCCGACACGACGCCAATCTGCGGATTGTCAAAGGGGGCCAGCAGCCGCAACAGGCTTTCGTTCGTCAGCCGTTGCCGGGCGTCCATCAGCACAACCAGCGCTTCGCGGCACTGGGGAACCGCGTCATTCAGCACCGATGCTTTGCCGCGCCGATTGCGGAACGCCAGCAGCCGGCAGCGGGGATCAATCGCGGCAAAATCCAGGTCGTGGGTGCCGTCGTCGCTGCCGTCGGAGGCAATCAGGATTTCGGTGACGGAGCAGCCCGTGTCCGCTGCCTGAATGCTGCGAATTTTGGCCGGCAGCCGCGCCGCTTCGTTATAGGCCACTATGACGACAGAGGCGTGGCGGGTTTCCCGCGGCACCGTCGGCAGCGACTCTCCGCAACGTGACAGCAGCGCAACCAGCAGCGGATAGCCGACGTAGATATAGCCCACGGCCAGCACACTCGCGGCCCACAGCAGCATCAACACAGGCGTCGTCACGGCCGGCAACTCCCCAAGGGGGAGGCCCCGTCAATCGCGGGTGCAAGCTCCCTCTGAAGTCACCGTAGCCCGACGTTTCTGCGGGTCTGCACCGGTCCGTTCGACCCGGGCGAAAATCGATGTTGCCAAAACGCAACATCCCGACCGACTGTCGCCAACGTCACAATTGCATCCCCGGCACTGAGGAATCGATCCTTCAATAGCGGGGGAGTGTGGGGTCGACAAATTCCGACCACTCGTCGATTCCGCCGTCCAGATTGACGGCCTTGGCGAAGCCCTGCGATCGCAGGTACGAGACCACTCGAAAACTGCGGCCGCCGAAGTGGCAGTAGACGACGATCTCGTCATCCTTATGCGGCTGCAGTTCGTCAATCCGCTGGGAAATCTCGTGTAGCGGGATGAACATGGAGCCCGGCAAATGCACAAAGGCACTCTCTTCTGGCAACCGGCAATCGAGCAGTTTGATTTGCTCCCCAGACTTCAACCGCAGGTTCAGGGTCTGAACGTCGGTCGAAATCGGAAACTCGGTGCTCACATCTGACTCCGCTGTCACTGTGGTATCTGCCAGAGAAGGCTCAGGCCGCGTGCGGTCGTAAGCAATGTAGGACATGATGCCAAACAACAAGGCGGGCACAACCACTGCTCCCAAACCCGCCGCGGGGCTAATCTGCCCTTGGTGGATGTTGGGTTCGGCCGTGAACTGATTTCGCATGGGGGGAGAACCTCTCATGTCAATTTGCCGTCGCGCAACATCAGTGTGTCGATCTCGCGTGCCAGAGACAACCGTCCACACGGCCAATCCGTTGCCGGGACCAAAATGGCTCGCACCGTTGTTGCTGGGGCACCTGATCATTTAACTCGGCAGGAAGTCCCGGGTTGCGGTGAGCATCGTGATTCTGGACACTTCGCCCGCCGATTCGCCCCTGCTGGCCCGTTTGGCCCGCTTTGAGTTTCTCGTTTGAATGGAGTCTGATTGTGCCAACTCGAATCCTGAGCATCTCCGGCCTGCGTGGCATCGTGGGGGATGGCCTCGATCCGGAGTTTGTGACCCGCTTTGCAATGGCGGTGGGGACTTTGTTCGAGCGGCGCCCCGTGGTCCTCGCCCGCGATGGTCGCAGCACTGGACCGTTGTTTGAACACGCCGTCATCGCTGGTCTGACCGCCACGGGATGCGACGTCCTGCACGCTGGCATCGCCATGACCCCCACGTGTGGTGTGCTCGTCACCAATCGCCAGGCGGGTGGGGGCATCATGATCTCCGCCAGCCACAATCCCATCGAATACAATGGCCTCAAACCGTTCGGCCCCGGCGTCAGCGTGTTCAATGCGGAACAGGGGCAACGGCTGCTGAGTGTTCTCGAAAGCGGCCAGTTCGCACTCCAGCCGTGGGATCGACTGGGCCGGGTCGTGACCGTAAACGACCCCGTCGCGCCGCACTTGGATCGCGTACAGAAACTGATCGATCCCGCGGCTATTCGCGCGCGGCGGTTTAAGGTGGTGCTCGATTGCTGTCACGGTGCCGGAGTGCATGGCGGCCCCGAATTGCTGGCGGAACTGGGCTGTGAAGTCCACGTGCTCGGAGGGACTCCGGACGGCCAGTTCGAACACACACCCGAACCGCTGGCCCAGAACCTGACCGGCTTGGCCGCCGCCGTCAAAACCCGCGGGGCCGATGTTGGCTTTGCCCAGGATCCCGATGCCGACCGACTGGCGATCATTGACGAACGAGGAATTTATATTGGCGAAGAGCTGACGTTTGCCCTCGCGGCCGATTTTGTGCTGCCGCGCCGACCCGGGGCAATTGTCATCAACGGGTCGACGTCGCGAACCGCCGTCGACATCGCGGCCCGTCACGG
>JBGSIP010000458.1:0-3941 GCA_041742495.1 Planctomycetaceae bacterium | reverse complement strand
GCTGTGCCGCGAGCCCCCCTTCGCCGGCATAGAGCGCATCCACGGCGCCGGAGGTCTGCTCGGCCCACGTTTCCCAGTTCGGTCCCAGTACGTTCCAGTCGTCGGCGGTCAAACCGGCGGGAACGTCGGTCGGAAGGATGCCCGTGAGTCCGGACGGCGCCGAGTCCTGGTAGGCCCACGCAGCCGTTGCGGCAACCGGGCTTTGGCTCCAACCTGCCCCCTGCCTTCACACCGCAGCCCGGCACGACCACTCCGCAGTCTGGCTCAGGCACGTTCACCCCGGGCTTCGAAGCGAATCCGACGACCAACGGTTTGCCAGGAGAGATGGATCTGATTGGTGTGGCGACCCTGCGAGCGGATGTCCCACGTGGTACGCTGCGACCCGAATTGAACATCGAAAAGACCGCGCCGTCAGAAGCACTGCTCGGTCAGCCCTTCGTGTACACCATCACCATTCGCAACCTCGGGCAGATTTCGGCTCACGAAGTGGTGGTGGAAGATCAAATTCCCAAAGGTACCCGGCTGACGGGGACCATTCCGCGTGCGCAATTGAAGGACAAGAAGCTCATCTGGCGGTTGGGGACACTGGCACCTGGCGAAGAGACGTCCATCAAGGTCCGTGTATTTCCCACTTCGGAAGGCGAAATTGGCAGCGTGACGACCGTCAACTTTGTGGCGGAAATTACCTCGGCCACGATGATCACCGCCCCGCGGCTGGATTTGACGCTTTCGACCATTGAGCAGGCCGTCGTCGGTGAAGACGTCAGCCTGCTGTACCGCGTAACGAACAACGGTCAGGGCGAAGCCGCCGACGTGGTCCTGCGCAGCAAGCTGGACGATCGCCTCAGTCACGCGGTCGGCAAGGATCTGGAATACGACGTCGGTCTGGTGCGTCCCGGTGAAACGAAGGAAGTCCGCCTGACGGTGTCAGCCGCCAAGCCCGGGCAGGCAGTGACGAATGCAACGGTGACGGCCAAGGGGGGCGTGTCCGCCAACCGGGTCGCGGAGCTGGAAGTCATTCCTTCCGTACTGACGGTCACCCGCAAAGGGCCCACGCGACGCTTCGTCGGCCGCGAAGCCGACTATGTCACGGTGGTGACCAATGAATCGCTGCGGGACCTGCGGAGCATTGTGATTGAAGAGAAGGTGCCCGCCGGGATGAAATTCCTGGCTGCCACCAACAACGGACAATACAACGCCGCCTCGAACACCGTGGTTTGGAACATGCTCGGACTGGCTCCCCGCGGCAGTGGGGAAATGACCATCCGACTCATGGCCGAAAGCACGGGCACCCAAATCTCCACGGTGGCTGTGCGGGATTCGTCCGGGCATGAAGCGAGTGTCCGCACGGAAATTGAAGTCGAAGGGTTTGCGTCGCTGGGCATTCGCGAAGTCAACGGCAAGGGGCCCGTCGCCGTGGGTGAGCAGGTTACGCTGCGATTCTTCCTCAAGAATCGCGGATCTGCCGATGCCACGAATGCGGTCTTCCGCGTCGAACTGCCGGCCGATCTGGAGTTCGTGAATGCCAAGGGACCGGCGGGACTGGCTCCCATGCAAGGGCAGATTGTGAGCTTCAACCCGGTGGCCCGTTTGCGGCCGGAGGATGAAGTGACATTCGACCTGATCATGGCCGCGCGACGCCCCGGCGATACGCGACTGAAAATTGCCGTGCAGGCCGACCAGATGCCTCAGCCCGTCATCCACGAAGAGTCGGTGATTATTTACGCCGATTGATCGACGAGCGTTCGGGTGACCCTGACTGAGACTGACTGTCAGGGTCGCCGCAGGCGCGGCGTGACGGTAGCCCGTCACCATCGCTGGCATGCAGAATCTCGAACATGAACGTCGTCTCACACCTGGGTGGCATGCATGTGGGACGTTCGACTCGCGAGCAGCGATGACGAGCGCATCGCGGCACTCGCCCTGCTGGCGGGTGAACTCGCCACGTGGTCTGCGGAGGCTGATGAATCCACAGTCGACCCCGCCACAGCGCACTTCGACGTGCTGGCTGTCATGCAACTGGCGGAAGCGGGACTGATTGATTTGTCCGGCCTGTGGGGGGCCTATACCAGCGACGGCCTGATTGGCGCGGCGCTAGGGCTGTCTGATCCCAGTGGCGTCACGGCATTTTTCCCCCCGGTCTGCCTGGCCAACGATCCGTGTGAACGCCTGGCGGTCGGCCGCGACTTGCTGACGGCGATTCGCCAGCGCGCGGAACGAGCCGGGCATTGGATGGCGCAATGCATCCTCCCCGCGGATGCCGACAGCAAGGCGGCGGACATGACTCTGTGGGGTGCGCCGGAACTGGCGCGACTGGATCGCATGCGGTGGATTAGCCAACCGGTGCTGCCGGTCTCTTTGCCTGCCGGCATTCAGACGGTTCCCTTTCAGCCGGGTGAGAATGAGGCCCTGTTTGCGCACGCGCTGGAGGAGACCTACGTCAACTCGCTCGACTGCCCGGCGCTCAATCCGCATCGCTCAGGGGCAGAGGCGTTGCAGGTGCATTTGACGGACGGTGATCGCGCGTCCTGGACAGTGTTTCAACTGGGAGAGCGAACGTTGGGTGTGCTGTTGCTGTCGGCTGATCGCGACGTACCGGGGCGTGGTCGAGTGGCCTACTTTGGAGTGAGTCACCGCAGCCGCGGACAGGGGCTCGGACGCATGCTGATGCGATACGGCCTGCTGCTGGTGCGGGAACTGGGCTGGACGCGGCTGGACCTGGATGTGGACTCGCTAAACACTCCTGCCATAACGGTTTATGGAGGGCTCGATTTTCGCGTTGTGGGGGCGCTGCGGGTGCATGTCATGTTTCCCCAGCCCGTTTCACACTAGGCAGCCGCAAAGTTTTCCACGTCGCTCCCGGTCGCAAAGAAAAATCCGTTTACGCCAAGTTGTTGCGTCCGTAGGGTGAACGCGGGTCCGTCCCGGATCGCGGCACGCGACGATGAAATTTCGTGTCGCTTTAGGTTTGACCCCTGCGGTCCACGCGGTAGCATCCGGACACACAAGTGGGGCGGAGTTCGTGAACAGGACGGCGTTCTTGCCGTGGCCCGCAACGCGTGATCAAGCACTTTGATCGTCGACGTTGGCCAACTTCTCACTTGATCCTGTTCACCGAAGGGAATCTTTGTCGGTTGCCGCAGCACCAGACCTGGCAACCGGTTTAACAAGACCTACCAACCATACATCTCGCGCTTTCCATCCCTCGGTTGATGTGAGGATGGCAATGGAGTGCCGCTTGTGCAGGAACGCTCGCGTTCTTGTTCCGTGCGGTCCTGCGCGCAGGGGTCGCAAGATGCCGCCCGGTGACTCGGACATACCTGTGAAGGGGACGTCGTTCCCCGTTGATGCTCACGGTGTTGAGACCCAGACTGTTGTCGCTCGCACGGTGGACTCTCACTCCATCACGAGTCACATCACGGGATCTCACCCGGTTGAGATTCAGCCGGTCGAAACGTTCCCCGCCGAAACGTTTCCCCCCGAAGTGTTCCCCGCCGAAATGTTCACAGCGAAGCTGCCGCGCAGTGTTTCGCTGCTCTCGACAGACTCGCCAGGCGGGATTCCCGTGACATCGCAGCGGAGTGCCGTCGTAGCAGCTACGGCTGATACTCCCTTGGCTGCGAGCGATTCCAGCGAGCCGGTGCTGCAGTCTCCGTTGCTCGACACGTTTCTGGCGGCGCTGCGCGTGCGCATTGGTGAGCACCCGGTCCAGAACTGGTTCGATCGCAAGGTGAGCCTGCTCTCCTGTGAGCGCGAACGACTCTGTCTGGGAGTGCGCAGTCCCTTCCTGCTGCCCTGGCTCTCGCGGAATTATCAGGCGGCCTGTAACAGCGCAGCCATCGAAGTGCTGGGGCCCACGGCAGTCTGCGAGTTTGTACTCGATGGCCGGCTGCTGACCGAGGGGCTGACGTCGGGCAACGCCGCCGCCTCGCCCGCTGCCG
>JBGSIP010000457.1:0-1696 GCA_041742495.1 Planctomycetaceae bacterium | reverse complement strand
CGCAAGGCATGGTGCGACGTCTGCGCGACCGCAGTGCACAAACGAAACTACCGACTCGCAATTGACACACCTGGACTGTTCGGTATGCTTGACCACGACCGCAACACAACGATGCACTCGGGGTGTCAAGAACAACGGCGCGGGCTGCAACGACGCGCACGGGTCCATCGGGGTGATTCGGCACGAAAAGAGCCAACCGAACGATTTGGGGGGAATGGAGATGAGAACCAGCAAGAAGGCCGTGCTCAGCACACTGGCCGCGGCGGTTTTAGCATCATCGGCGAGCGGCGCATTCGCGCAGGCGAGCAACGATTGGATGCACTACGGCGGCGACCAGGCCAACACGCGCTACAGCACACTGAACCAGGTCAACACCGGCAACGTGAAGAACCTCAAGGCGGTCTGGGCGCACTCGCTCGGCACGGCCGACAGTCAGGAATCCACACCCATCATCGTCGGTGACACGATGTACGTCACCAGTTCCACCGGTCCGCGCTACGTCTTCGCGCTCGATGCCAAGACCGGCGCGAAGAAGTGGGCCTACCAGCCCGAGCTGCCCAACGACTACATGGCCACCGTGTGCTGCGGTCTGGACAACCGGGGTGTGGCAGTCCATGACGGCAAGGTGTTCGTCGGCCGGCTCGACGCGAAGATGGACGCGCTCGATGCCAAGACCGGCAAGCGCTTGTGGACCGTGACCGTAGCCGACTACAAGAAGGGCTACGCGATCACCTCCCCGCCTCTGATCGTCAAGGACATGGTGATCACCGGCATGGCCGGGGGCGAGTACGGGGTGCGCGGCTTCATCGTCGCCTACAAGCAGGCCACCGGCGAGCAGGCCTGGAAGACCTACACCATTCCGGGTCCGGGCGAGCCGGGCAACGAGACGTGGAAGGGCGACTCGTGGAAGACCGGTGCAGGCTCGACCTGGGGCGTGGGATCCTACGATGCCAAGCTCAACACGGTGTACTGGTCGACCTCCAACGCAGGCCCATGGGGTGCGCAGACGCGCGGTCCGGATTCGTCCGACTACGGTCAGTTCACCAACCTGTGGACTGCCTCGCAACTGGCCTTCGATGCCGACACCGGCAAGATCAAGTGGGGTTATCAGTGGACCCCGCACGATGCCTGGGATTACGACGGCATCAACGAGGCCGTGCTGGCAGAGTTGGACATCGGCGGCACCAAGACCCCTGCGCTGATGCATGCCGATCGCAATGGGTTCTTCTACGTGCTCAACCGCGAAACCGGCAAGTTGCTCGCGGCCGATCCGTTCGTGACGGTGAACTGGGCCACGCACGTGGACCTGAACACGGGCAAGCCGGTGGAAGCGGCGAACAACGAGAAGCGTCCGCAGTTGGGCAAGTGGGCCCTGGACGTATGCCCGAACCTGATCGGCGGCAAGAACTGGCAGCCCATGTCCTATAGCCCGCAGACCGGACTGGTGTACCTGCCGGCCTTCAACATGTGCATGGACATCGCCAATCGCGAGGAAGAGTACACGCCCGGCAAGTTCTATCTCGCCTCCGAGTTCGACCTGGCCAAGGCAGGCGCCTCGGGTTCGCATCTGGCCGAGTTCATCGCCTGGGATCCGGTGGCGAAGAAGAAGGCCTGGGCGATCGAGGAGCCGAACATGTGGGCAGGCGGTGCAATGTCCACCGCCGGCGGCCTGGTGTTCTACGGCACCATCGACGGC
>JBGSIP010000456.1:0-1665 GCA_041742495.1 Planctomycetaceae bacterium | reverse complement strand
CAAAGCGGGTTTTCGGCGAGCAGGCAATGCTCGTTGATCAGGATCGCAGGTGACGACACATCCGCATCCTGAATCGCGGAGGCCGCGAATGACGAACCGAAAACTGATGCAATAAGTGGGCGACGAAGGCGACCTTGTCGTCCTACGTCATGAAACCAAGATCGGGCGTCGAGAAGCGGGTGACGTTCGGGAAGAGCGTTTCCATGGTTGAGCCGGTATCGACGCCAAACCACTTCGCGAGCGTCGCGGAATGCTGATCCACGGACAGGGTCGGGATCCAGCGGCCAGTGCCGGTGTCGTCCGGGCCATTGATGACGAGGGTCGGAAGTTTTCCGTACGTCTGATACCCGTTCACCGCGCCGCCCATCACCATGTGATGAGAACCCCAGCCATGATCGCTGCCCTGACTATTCGTGGGGAAGGTGCGGGAGAAATCGCTCGCCGTGAAAGTGGTCACATCGTTCTCGACCTCGAGCTGTTCCATTGCCCGCTGGAACGCGTTCATGCATTCGCTGATCTCATTCAGCAGGTTCGCGTGAGTCCCAGTGAGCGGGTCATTCTCTGGGGTCAGGGTGATCTGAGCCGTGTGCGTGTCGTAGCCCCCAACGGAGCAGAAGAAAATCTGCCGGTTCATGTTGAATGCAGCTGGTCCACGCGCCTGGATGATCCGCGCGATCATCTTCAATTGATTCCCAAGCCCCGTGTTGGGAAACGCAGTGTTCCAAGTCCATGTGCCTCCCTGAGCCACTTCGATCGTTGGGGCAATCGAGGAATTGAGCAGGTCTCCTGTGAATATGGCCCGATCGACGACATCTGCATACGCCCGCTGCTGCAGGTTGGGGGTGCTGGTGCTGGTGTTGAAGGCGAGAATTTCGCGGAGCGCCCGCACCCGTGGAGCGTTGCTTGTCATCAGATTCCCGCTCATGGTCACCGCACCGGCCGTCGAGACGTGATACTGCGAAATGAGATTGCCGATCTCGAAGGTGTTGGCGCCGTTCAGCGAGACAGACATCGAGATGTTGCCGCCTTGATTGGCTGGGATAGGCGCAGAGCTCAAAATGTCGGCGACGCGGCCGCCCCAGCCTGTGGCTGGCGGCTGGTCGGGGATCGAGGTCTGCCACTGGGTGACCTGATCGCTGTGCGAAAACAGCTGGGGGGGACGGGTTCCCGTAGCGTTGGATAGATATTGAGCGCGGGTGATCGGCCGCACAAGCGTTCCGATATTCATGATCGGAGCGAGTTTACCCTCGCCAAAGAGGTCGCGCAGTTCCCCGCAACTGGGATGAAACCCGAACGTGTGCCCGTCCGCGTCCACGTAGGCCGGGTCGCCCAGGCTCGGACCGGTGCGCAGGGTGTGCAATGCCGATTGAGGGATGGCGAGATTCCCACGGATCGCGGCGTAGCTGTCGTACGTAGTCGTGTCCGTTGGCACAATCCAGTTGTTGGCATCGTTGCCCCCGGAGAGAAACAGGCACACGAGCGCCTTGTACCCGGGCAGGTTCGACTGGGCGACGGCGGCATTGATCAACCGAAGGTCGCGAATGGTGCTTTTCAGCGCCCATGTCCCGACGGCTGCGCAAGACGCCTGCCGGAAGAAATCTCTGCGTGTTGTGAGTGTAGGATCTTGGCGAGTGCTCATAACGGCTATCTCTGGATGGTGTAGTC
>JBGSIP010000455.1:0-2144 GCA_041742495.1 Planctomycetaceae bacterium | reverse complement strand
AGAATGAGGCTGATGTTGTGCTGGCCATCCAGCGGCAGTCGCCCCATGGCGGTGGCCGCCATCGCCCGCACACGCCAGTCGTGTTTGGAGGACATGATCAGCTCCAGCAGGCGCTCGCTGACAATCGGACGCCGCTGCAGGTCGTACACCACGTCCGTCAGACCAAGGGCCCGCACAAGTTCACGGTCGTACCAGTAGTAGGACGGATTCGCGGGGTCCAGCTTGGCAACCAGCACGCCGGCCACCGTCGTGCGGAAAGCGACTTTGGTGTCCCCGTACCGCAGCGCCCGCTGCAGGCCATCGAGAGCGACCAACCGTACGGCGAGAGGCTGTGTCCCCTCTTCGATCAGCTTGAGCAGCACTTCTGCAGCAGGCAGATAGGGCTTGGGGGGGAGTTTTTTGACGCGATCGGTCGGTTCCGCGTCGAGTTGCGACAGCAGGATGACCGCCTGAATCCGCACCACGATGTTCCCCTTGAGGAGCTCCTGAGCGCGAGCGGTGACCTGTTCCAGCAGATATTCCTTGGCCTTGTCTTTGGCGAACTGATTGATGTCCAACAGGATCGCTTCGCGGAACTCGCGTACCTGGCGACGCTCGGAAATGGTCGAGAGTCGGTGGACCAGAGCTTTCGCTCCCTGCCGAATGTATTCGTCGTTGGCGGGGGTGCGCGAACCGGCTCGCAGAGCCTTGCGATAGTTGGACTCAACCTGCCGGCGAAACTCCGTGATTTGTTCCGGAGTGATCAACTCGTCTTCGACCAGCGATTCCGGAGATCTCTCGGGAGGAGGCAAAAAGTCGGGAGGGATCGCACCGGGAGTCTGGGCGAACGCGGGCACTGCCGTGAGGGTCAACCCGCCACACAGCAGCCAACAAGCGGCCAGCAACAGCCACCCTCGGCGGACAGGCGAAACGGGTCGGGAATCCATTGTGATCCGCATTGCGCGACGTGCTTTCACCAGGAACGCTCGCTCTCGAGGTGCCAAACAGAGTTGTCGAATGTCGATAGCCTGGACGGGAAACAACGGAATCTCAGGATGGTCGCAGACGGGACGCTGAACGCGGGTGGATGTTCGGATCAGGTTGCGACGAGTCACATGACCAGTGTCCGCCGACAGAAAGCTCTCGCCAGGGGACCTCGCTGCCGATCTGACCTGGCCGTGTGAAATCGGCTGGAAGGCCCTTTCCGCACCACGGCTTGGCCACCCAACTGACATCCCCGCGGCGATCCCGCACGGAGACCTGCGCGAACTGTCTGAACAATCGCGACGATCCCGGCCACAACCTCAACACATGGAAAAGCCCCCCGCAAGCGGGATTATGAAGTCCGCCGCGAGTTCTGCCAAGGCAGCCTCGTGCCTGTTCGGACTTTGCGAGCCGACGAAGATCGGCGGTGTCCGGACAGGACTCCCAAATGGCCCAAAAAACGGACCTCACCACCAGCGCCATTCCTGCGACGTCGTCCGTGTGGACCAGCGCGGGGGATATCCGGCATCTGCCGGCCTTGGAATGCAGGCGGCCGTGTGAGGCACCCTGCTGCCGCTGATGACTGGCATCCGCGCCAAGAAAGAAATGAAAAAGTCAACCGTTTACGCTACCTGTCATCGACCGGGAGGGTCAAGCCGCGGTTGCCGAAATCTGGCCGAATTGCGTCGTTGCGATGACCGTTGGTGTCCCGAATCTGCCCTCTCGCGACCTGGGAGGGTTTGTTTCCCGTTGTCCCTCCGCGCGCCGTGCGTCGCCCCCGATTGCCGTTCGCCGGCGACGTTGATTCGCCGAGCGGGGCAGCAGTGCCGCGTCGCCCGTTCGGTCTGGCACTCCGGTTCGGGGATGGTCACAATCCGCGGGGAGACTCCAGTTGTTCTCGGAGCCGCAGCATGACGCTCATTCACACCGATTCGGCTCTGCTGGGCCACGTGACGGGAAATCACCCGGAGCAACCGGCCAGGTTGGAGACTCTGCTCCGACGCACGCGCGCCGCGGCCGTGCCTGGGGTGACTCTGTGTGACGAAGTGCAGGCGGAGGTCTCGCCTGACCTGCTGGAGGCCGTGCATGACCGGGATTACCTTGCACAGCTCAATCGGTTTGCGGCGACCGGTGGCGGGCGGTGGGATGCGGACACGGTGGTCACTTCTGTCTCACCCACG
>JBGSIP010000454.1:0-4762 GCA_041742495.1 Planctomycetaceae bacterium | reverse complement strand
CCGCATCACGCAGATCGAGCAGGGCCTCCAGACCGGCCGAATCGAGCAGCGGCGTGTGCTGAAGATCCACCACAATCTGAGGCTGACGGCGCGGCAGCACGTCGGCCCAGGTGACCCGAAAACCTTCCACGGACGAGTGATCGAGCGCCTTGCGGACCGTGAGTACGTCGACCGTTCCCTGCTGACTACACTCCGCGATCATCGGAGTTCTCCGCCAAGGGGAGTGACAAGGTGAAGCAAGAGCCGACGTTCAGCTCGCTTTCTGCAGAGACATTGCCGCCATGCAGGCGGGCGATTTCGCGCGTGAAGGAGAGTCCCAGTCCGGTCCCCGATTCCAGGCGGACCCGGTCGTCGTCGCTGCGGAAGAATTTGTCAAAGACGTGAGGCAGTTCCTCCGCGGCGATGCCAAAGCCCGAGTCCTGAATCCGGAAATGGATGTACTGGGAGTCTTCCTGAACGGCGAGACTGATGTGGCCGCCTGCGGGGGTGTACTTGACCGCATTGCCGAGCAGGTTGACGAGGGCTGCGGTGATTTTTTCGCGGTCGATGATGAGTTCGGGCAGTTTGAGCGGCATTTGCTTTTGCAGTGACTGCTGCTTGGCTTGTGCCTTGCCGGAGACGGACTCGATGGATTCGTCGACCATGCGATACAGGTCGGCCGGTCGACGATCGAGGACCATCGCGCCTGCTTCCATGCGACTGACGTTGAGCAGATCGTCCACAAATCGCGAGAGCCGCAGGGCCTCGGAACGAATGATGTTCAGAAATCGGCGTTGATCGGCGGGGGCGATATCCGGGGCGTCAACGAGGGCTTCGGCATAGGCGACGAGACTGGTGAGCGGAGTGCGCAGTTCGTGTGTGGCGGTGGCGACAAACTGATCGCGAGCCACTTCGGCCAACTTCTGCTGGCTGAAATCGCGTACGGTCCAGACAAGTCCGTGGCGGCCGTCGAGAATGGGGCGACGTGTGACACGCAGCCATTGCCCGGTCAGCAACTCGACTTCGCCCTGAACGCAGCCGTGCTGTTCGGAGAATCGCGCGGCCACCTGGGCGGCCTCGTCGGTCTGCGGCCAAGGGATCAGCGACATGACATTCTGGCCGATCAGCGGGGCGGCATCGGCTTCGTCGGGTTGCTGAATCAGCACCACAAACGCCCGGTTAGCGCTGAGCAGACGGCCGCGTTCGTCAGACACGGCCAGGCCATCGGCCAAGGCGTCCAAGGCGGCATCCCAGCGGCTGGCTCCGTCGATACCCAGTGCGTGGTCCACGCGTTCGGCGAGGTTCTCGAGGAGTCGTATGCGGCGGACTTCCTCGCACAGCGCGTTCCAGGACTTCGCGGCGGGAGACTGCTCGGGGACACGCTGGGGAAGACACGGCACCGTGCCGCGGCCTGCCGAAGCAAGCTGCGCGAGAATTTCGACATCGCAACTGCGCCGGCTGCCGGGATTCAGCAGCGCTGAGATCAGGGCGGCGGCCGGGATGCTCAGGGGCAGGACAGGCGGCATGGCGTGTGAACTCCTTTAAAACTCGCGGCGGAACGGCGGGGCACGATGTTGTGCCGCCCGGCGACCCACCTGTACTGCGACTGTTCTGTCGGCAGCGCACTCCACGTTTGCGACTGCCGTCTGGCCCGCGGGCCCTGCTATGTTTGGTCTGTGGTGCCGCCGCTGCGATGACTGGCTGCGGCACCGATGACAACAGGATTGGCGGGAGTCACACCCCTGTCGGGGCAGACCTCCCGTCCGGTTCACACCAGGACTGGATCGGTCCGGGTGGCGACTGAGGCAAACTGCTTCTGCACCAGATTGACGATGGCCAACGGGCTGAAGGGCTTGGAGACCACATCCAGCAACCGTAGCTCATCAATGATGGCTTGTTTGTCGAGTTCAAAGCCTTTGGCAGTACACAGGATGGCTGGCGTGTGTGCGTACCGTTCGTCTTCTCGCAGTGTGCGCAGCAGTGTGATGCCATCCATCCTTGGCATCTGCAGATCGGTGATGACCAGATCGAACTGCTCACGTCGGGCCGCTTCGAGGGCTGCGAGTCCATTGACTCGACAGGCCACACGATAGCCGGCACGCTCCAGACTGAATCTGACGATTTCGAAGATGACGGGATTGTCATCCGCGACCAGAATGTTCCGAGTTGTGCTCATGAACTCCATCCGTCAGATGCCGACTGTGTGTGACCTGCCAGTGAGCGAGCCACGCTCGCGAAGATTCCCGGCACGACAGAGGCAGGTCGGCTCTGTCGTGCCTTGCTGCCGTGACGCCTACCAAAGAATGTAGGAGCTGTCGTTGACGACGAACTCGCCGGTGTTGCGCTGGAAGGCCCAGCCTTGTCCACCGCTGGCGGTCAGTGCCGCGGTGCCCGAAGACACCACGCGAACGTTGTCGTTCTGGTTGGCACCGATCTGTGCGACAGGCAGCGGGCTGCGGAGCACCGAGCGGATTTCGGTCTTGAAGGTGGCTTCGTTGTTGCCCGTGCCGGGGTACACGCCGTACTGCGAACGATAGATCTCGATGGCATCGCGAATCACGGCCAGAGACTGACGCGTACCGCTAGACCGGGCTTCGGTCGCGGTGTCAAACATCTTGGGTCCGGCCACAGCGGCCAGAATTCCGAGCACGAGCACCACGACGACCAGTTCGACCAATGTGAATCCGCTGCGCCGCGTACGGCCAACATTCGCTGACATCGAAATCGCTCCCTGTGAAATTGGAATCTCCGGTTTTCGGCGGCGTTGCCGCTGGACCTGCTACAGCTCGCCGAAACCTGGGTGACAAGCCACACAAACCTAGGTCACAGATTTCCCGATGCAAAAAGTCAACGATCGATTGCGGTAAAGTCCTGAAGGAAAACCGACGCGTGAAACTGACCTATGCTGGAGATAGGCATTGCGGGAGCCGTTGCGGGCCCTGAAATGGCTGTGAAACCCTCGGACGGCGGCCCACTGGCAGCGGCTGTAGGGAACGTAACGATTCTGACGGAATGGGCTGGTGTCTGTATGAGCGTCCTTCTCCAAACGACTTCGTCGCCTGGCACAGTTCAACTGCCCGCGTTTGCACCACTGGTGCGGCAAATTTGGCAGGTGATCGCCGGATCGACCTGTATGTTCTACGGGTACGACGCCGGCTGGGTGCCGCTGGAAGACGCCGACGGAGAAGAACATGGTCCGCTGCTGGCCACGCTGCAGGGGAGTCCGTACCCAGCGGGATCCGATGTGAGATATGCCCTGCTGGGGAGTCAGTTGGCTGTGGAGACGGTGGATCTGCTGGGAAGTACGTGGGCCTGCGTCGGAAGCGTGCCCGTCGCGTGCGAAGCGGATCTGCTGTCAATGATCGGCAGGGAACTCGAACATCAGCGTCTGAAGGAGACCGTTCGTCAGCAGCAGGCGCTGATCGACGCCTCCAACTGGCAGTTGGCGCGCGACTTTGAAGAGATGACGTGGATTCGACGGTTCTCGCACCAGTTGGTTCTGCAGGAAATTGAAGATGGCCTGAGCACGGGAGTGCGCGAGTATCTGGAACTGCTGCGGACGCACGTCTCGGCGCGGTCACTGATCATCTGTCTGAATCCCCAAGCCGGCCGGGCTGCTCCGCCGCGTGTGTGTCTCGGCAAACCGCCCGCGCCGCGGACCATCGAAGAACTCATGTCAGAGCGCAAGGGGTGTCGCACGACGGGGACGGTCATTCGCAACTGGCCCCGCGAAACTGCTCCAGTACACATGAACGGCTATATGGCGACACGGATTGCCGTGCGCGGTCGCCACCTGGGTTGGATGTTCGCCATTCACCGCGAGCATCTGGCGGGGTGCTGCGACGGGAACGCCAGCGAATTTGGTTCCCCCGATGCCTCACTGCTGGAGTCGGCGGCGACCCTGCTGGCGACTCATTTGAGCAATCTCGCCCTGATGGACGAGAAGCAGGCGATGTTGATTGGCACCATTCGCTGCATGATCAACTCGATTGACGCCAAGGATGCCTACACGTGCGGTCACAGCGATCGCGTGGCGCAACTGGCGCGGCTCATTGCACGAAACATGGGTCTGGCCGACGAGGAGTGCGAGCGGATTTATGTGTCCGGGCTGCTGCATGATGTCGGCAAGATTGGCGTGCCGGACGACGTGCTGACCAAACCGGGCAAGCTGACACCGGAAGAATTCGAGATGGTCCAGAAGCATCCGGAAATCGGGGCTGCCATTCTGAAGCATCTCACACACTTGCAGCCGGTTGTGCCGGGCGTATTGCATCACCACGAAAGCTGGGACGGCACCGGCTATCCTCACCGATTGTCGGGGGAAGCCATCCCGCTAATGGCGCGCGTGCTGGCCGTCGCGGACGCCTTTGATGCCATGACCAGCAATCGGCCGTATCGGGCCGGGATGCCGTTTGCCAAAGCCGAATCGATTCTACTCGCGGGCTCTGGCCAGCAGTGGGATCCTGCGTGTGTGCAAGCGCTGATGTCCTGTCTGGATGAAGCCCACGCCATGTGCGCAGAGAACCCCGCTGCGGTTCCTCCGTGGAATCGCGACGGACTCGAAGAGACCACGGTCACACGATTGCTGGCAGGGGTCGAACGCTAATCGCGGGCGGTCGGTACCTCGGTCCGGGGCCTCGGTCCGGGGCCTCAAGCAGCACAATCCGGCAGGCGCGTCGCTGATCGCCACGAGATTCGCTTGGCGGGGATTGACCCCTCCTGGGTCATCGCGGACGATCTGACACCTTGCCTTCGCCTCAGTGTCCGACAAAAGCCATTTGCT
>JBGSIP010000453.1:0-4681 GCA_041742495.1 Planctomycetaceae bacterium | reverse complement strand
GTGGGCGCGGACGTGACTGCTCGCACCAGCGGCGGCATTGTCGGCCTGCTAGGCCAGTTACAGCACGCGTTTGTCAACGAAGACAATGCAGCGCTCGCGCAGCTCGACAAGCTCTTCAATCAGGAGCAGGAGCGGTTCAATCTCGTGCGTGGGGAAGTTGGAATTCGCCTGCAGTCGCTGGACCAACTGTCGTCGTACACGGCGGACTCGGCGGTCCACATTCAGGAGACGCTCGCCGCAGACTTTGAGATTGACTTCACCAAGGTGGTGACTGACCTGGCGACGACCCAGAATCTGGTGCAGGCGTCACAGCAGATTGCTGCGCAGACTCTGCAACAGAGTCTGTTCTCGTTCTTGTGACGGGCGGCGCGTCAACAATGTGGAGACCTGCAAGAGCGTCTCCACGCCCCCGTGTGAGAGGGCATGGAGAGCAGACAGGGCAGGCGCTATTCGGCCTTCTGGCGGATCGCGAAGATCTGGGACTTGTTGCAGATGAACAGCGTATTGTTCGCCACGATGGGTGAGGTGTACACGGCATTCTGCATGTCGTTCTCGGCGAGGATTTCGAGTTCCCGGCCGTGCTTGAAGACGGTCACTTCGCCATCTTCGTCGCCAATATAGACCTTGCCGTCCACGATCAGGGCCGAACCCCAGGAGGCGGCGAACATGTCGTGCGTCCAATAGGGCTTGCCGGTCTGTGCGTCGAGGCAATGAACGAGCCCGCTGAAATCGGCGATGTAGAGGATGTCGTCCTTGATCGTCGCGGTGCCGATGCTGCGGTGCATCGTTTCCTCGAACTTGATCTTGCCATCGCCGTTGACGTCGTACTCGCTGTAATGCCAGATGATGGCGGAGTTGGGATTCGGAACGATTTTTTCGTCCGGATTGGCGACATCGAGGGCCTGCAGACGACGATTGGACACCACCGTGCCCGCAGCATCGAGCACCAGGGGCAGCACTTCCTGTCCGCTGCCGTCGACCACCATGGTGGCGCTCACGTCGCCGCTCTTGGTGGGATCGACGCACCACAGGTGGCCAATGCCTTCCCCGTGTTCGGGGTCTTGCCCCACGGCGACGTAAACCTTGCCGTCGTAGATGATCGGCGTGGCGATGATGTTGTTGCGGGTACCGCGGCCGCCGAGTTCCCACTTGGAGTCCTTGGGATTGCAGTCGCATTTCCACAGCAGCTTGGATTTGCCGTTGCCGTCCCCTTCCGGAGCAAAGCTGCGAAGCCAGCCGTCGCCCCCGGCAAACAGCACCTGCGGACGTCCGCCCAGCACACCGTACGTGGGTGAGGACCACTGTCCGTGCAGGATGTTGACGCGCGGGCTGTTGTCGGTCCACAGCACCTTGCCGGAGTCTTTCTCCATGACCATGAAGCTGGCCGCATCGGGCGAGGGGATATTGATGTGCGATTCGTCCACGCCGTTCGCCGTGATGACAAACAGCAGGTTGCCCGCGCAGGTCACCGAGCAACTGCACATGTTGTGTTGCGAGGTGCCGAGTTCGGCCATCATGTCATACAGCCACACCACGTCTGCTTCGTAGGGATTCTGTTGGGGTTCGCTGACAAACGGGCCATCGTTTTCGTTGTCGCGAAAGCCTTCCAGATCGAGGCAGGAGACTTCGCCTCGGCTGGTGACGTACCACACGCGATCGCCTTCGACATACGGCGAACAGCAGATGCCCTGCAGCGGCCAGTCGTGCACGCGGCCAGTGGGGAGCTTGGGCTTGGAGTCCTGCCAGAGAAAATCGCCGGTCTTTTCGTCGAAGCACAACAGGCAACCCAGGTCGACCGTTTCGCCGGGATAGCGGGAGATGTAGCCGGCGCCGTTGTTGGTGCCCACGAGCACGCGACCGTTGGCCACCACGGGATTGCCGTAGCTTTGCGAACCGAGTCGAGCCGACCACACGATGTTCTCGTTGGCTTCGATGTCCCATTCCACGGGGATGTTTTCGCCGGGGGGGGTGTTGTTGCGTCCCTGCCAACCGCCCCACTGCGGCCAGTCGCCGGGGCCGACTTTCATTTGGCTGATATTGGCCACGGCGGCTGCCGTGGGATCATCGGCAGCGGACGCCGCCAGTGGAGTGTGCAGGCCGGCAATCGCCAAACCGACGAGGGCGATCATCGCCGTGTGAAGTGTTCCGGGCATTGGGCAGTTTCCCATGAAGTGGAGGGTGATCGAATGGGGTGTCAGGAGCGGAGCGCCCCGGCAGGACGCGATTTGCTGGTTGGATCCAAGGGCGGGGTCAATCCCGCCCTCTGGAGTGACAAACGCATTTCCGGTTAGGGCGCGTTACGCGTGACGGTGAGATTGTCGTAGAAGCATTCGGCGTTCTGGGCATTGCCAAACAGGCCCGGGCTGCCAGTGAGGTTGGGCGAGGGATCGGTGGCTTCGAGCATCCAGGCTTCTGGCTCGGGCTGTCCCTTCTCCCACACTTTGCCGCGTAGCACGGCCAGTCCGTTTTCCACGCTGGCCTTCATCTTCAGCGTGTACCAGGTGTCGGGCTGCATCACAAAGGGGATGGACTGTGCCATCCGCAGTTGCGGAGGCCAGGTACGAATCTGCAGCTTCTTGGCTTCGCCCATCAGGTCGATGGTGTACCGCTGGGCGATCAGACCCACATCGGGAAGCTGGCCATCCTTGAGGGCTCCCATGACGTCCGCCTGAATGGTGTAGTCATGGAAATCGGTGTGCCCCATCCAGCCCTGGCTGCGAGTCCCCTTGGGAATGGTGGAGATTTTGCACAACACGCCGTTCTTCCCCATCGGGCGGGCTCCCCGGGTCACCTTCAAACGGGGACCTCCTGTCTGCTGACCGCCAACTTCCGCGGCCCAGTCTTCCCAGGTCCAGTCCGCAAGGAAGCCATCGTCCTTGAGCCGCGTGAGCAGCGGATCGAACAGCGTCTTGGCGGCATCGACAGAGGTCGGCCGCAGGTCACTGCCGTGATAGCGCATGAAAATCAGCAGACCAGTCCACGTTTCGCGCGGCGTGCTGTCGTCATACACCGAGGCAGGCTTGCCCGTGTTGATGAAGTCACTGAGCAGGTACAGGTACAACTGGGCAAACGCGGGATTGGCCGCATTCAGTTCGGTGAAGTAGTCGTAGTCGATCACCACGTGGCGATAGGCGCTGCCGATCCACGTCACGGGAACGCTGCCATTATCGAAATTGAACGTCCAGTCCAGATCGGGCACCAGTCGCACGCGGGCCAGACCGGAAATGTCCCCCACCTTGGCGGTGACCATCACGGCCGATTCTGTCTCGACATCGCCGGGTTGATAGAGCCCCGTGGCATCGACGCTACCGGGGCCCGCCACGGTGTAGGTCACTTCTTCCGGCTTCGCCATGCCGACATACTGGCCATTCTTGTTGTACAGCCGCACCTGGAAGCGCTGCTGATGAATTTCCGGCCGCAGCAGAGATTCGGCGGGGACCAACTGCACGACAGCCGGCGTGCGATCTTCGCTCACCGGTGTTTCTGCCGGTGGGGCGGGAATGGGATCGGCCAAAGGGGTCGTGTCTTTGAAGCCGATGCAATACAGAGCCCCGGACGACGGCACATACAGGCGGCCGTGCGAAACAATGGGCGATCCATTGCATTCCTCGCCGGAGGGGAGACGGGTCTTGAAGACGGTCTCGACGCCGTCGGCACTTGGCTTGAAGGTGTACCAGCGGCCGTTGGTTTCGGTGACGTAGATTTTTCCATCGGCATACAGCGGACTGCTGCGTCCCATCGTGCCGAGCTTTTGTTTGGCAATCCGTTCGCCGGTGGCGATGTCGGCAATCATCATGTTGCCGCTGTCGTCAATGCCATACACGCGTCCGTCGAGGACCAGCGGAGCGGTCTTGCCGACGAACCATTCCTTGTTGAACCACAGGACTCCCTCTTTGGTGAGATCGCCCGACTTGGAACCGTCGACGGCGACTAGGCCCCCCATCTTGATGTCGTTCAGGTTTTCTTCGCTGTGCCCAACGATGACCGTGTTGCCGGACACGACGGGGGTGGTGTTCAAACCACGCTGGGAAATACCGACTTTCCACACGATGGCCCCGGTGCGCGGCTGCAGGGCATACATGATGCCGTCGCCGCAGCCAATGATGTACAGCGTCTGGCCATTGATGGTGGCGATGGTTGGCGCACTGTACGTGGTGTCTTCGGGCAGCAGGCGCGTGGAGGTGATCCAGGTGGCCTGACCGTTGCGCTTGTCAAACGCCACGATACGATGGGCGGGCTTGGCCTGATCGCCCCAGCCTGTCGTGACACCGCTGATGATGAGGTTGCTTTCGTGAACGAGCGGGAAGTTGGTCCGCCCGCCGTACGTGGTGAGCATGCCGTATTCTTCGCTCATCGAGTGAGACCACTTGATCTCGCCGGACGCCGCGTCAAAGCACTGGAGCAATCCACAGACCCCCAGGGCATACACACATTCGCTGTCGGGATCGGCGGTGACGGCTGACCACGCCACGCGGGTATCGGGCACGTCCGAGAGGAATACGTTGAAGACCTGTTCCCAGATGGTTTCGCCGTTGTCGGCGCGGACGCAGACGACCTTTTCGGCTTCTTCCTTGGTGCCCGGCTTGTGGCGGCACAGCGTATAGAGCTTGCCACCCATCACGACCGGGGTGGAGCGCGAGCCAAGATCGTCCCGCTTCCAAAGCAGGTTGCTCCCTTCGCC
>JBGSIP010000452.1:0-2689 GCA_041742495.1 Planctomycetaceae bacterium | reverse complement strand
ACTGGGGCTATCGGGTGGTGGCTCGCTACCGATATCGCTGGTTCGGCCAAAAAGCCACCTGCCGGCTCCCCACCGTTACCGAGCGCGACCGACTGCTGCCGTGATGGTGCGGTCGTGTCACACGGGGGAACTGCCGCGGCGACGTGACACCCTTTGACATGCGTTTTCGGCCGAAAGCCCTGCCGCGCGTAGAGTCTCGACAGTGCCGGATTTCACGGGGGGAGAACGACACTGGCGGAGCCCAGAGGAACCAGCAAGTTCTTCGGTGGGCATTGTTCAACAGACCTCTAGGCGAATCCAGCCAGCCGATGGGCGGCGGGGTTGCCCACGATGCGCGACTGTGGGGCGTCGTAACGCACGGGTCGGCCGGACCGGAAGGCGAGATTGCCTAACTGAGCCAGCTCACTGCTGAGAATGGCCTGCTCCATCCAGCCGTTGACCGATGTATCCCCCGCGATGGCGGCGGTCAGAAAGCGATGCAGATGCGCGGGCAACGCGGGTGTCGCTTCCGCGGCCGGAGCGTCTTTGCGGCCATAGACCTTCCATCCGCTGCGATCCAGCACCAGCGTCCCGTCCGTGCCATAAAAGGCGACCCCCGTCGAGCGGCCTTCGTGGCCATGCGATGTCCACTGGCGGTGTTCCCAGTCGATCTGGGCGTGCGGGTACTGGAAATGCACGGACAGCGTATCGGGGGTTTCACGATCGTCCTTGAGCACCAGCGTACTGCCGGCAGCCGTCACTTCCAGCGGCAGTTCGAGGGCGAGTCCGCTGCGGGCAATGTCCAGCAGCATGACACCCCACGTCCCCAGTTCCCCTGCGCCATAGTCCCAGAACCAGCGCCAGTTGCCGTGGAAACGATTGGCATAAAACCGAGCGTCAGCGTGCGGTCCCTGCCAGTCGGCGGCATTCAGTCCGGCCGGCCACGCAGTGGCTTCGCGGTGACCGATGCTGGCCCGCTTCAAAAAAGCCCAGGCTTTGGCATATCGCACGTCACCCAGGGTGCCGCTTTGCAACAGTTCAAACGCCGATGCAACGTGGTCGCTGTGCCGATCACACAGTCCCGACAGCATGACCACCGGTGCCTCTGCAGCGAGCGTCTGCAGCGCTCGCGATTCTGCCATCGTATGGGTGACCGGACTTTCCAGATAAACGTGCCGGCGCGCTTCGACCGCCAGGTTCGCCAACGCCGCATGGGTGTGATCGGGGGTGGCAATCACCACCGCGTCGACCTCCGCGGAGGTGATCGCAGCCGCGGGAGACGTCAGCAGTTGCGGCCGATGCCGGTGGGACATTTCTGCGACTTTGCGGGCCGCGGATTTCAGCGGAGCTTCGTCGACGTCGCACAGGACAGAGATCTGGCACAGCGGATGCGCGGCCAGATGGGCCAGCAATTCCCCTCCGCGATGCCTGACCCCCAGCACGGCCACGCGCAGCGGGCGGGAATTGGCGGGAATTGCGGTGGCCGGCCAGCCGACCAGTCCCACAGCCAAGCCAGCCGCACTGGTCGCACTGTTCCCCAGAAACTGCCGACGATTCAGTCCAGTAGGTCGGTGAGCTGGCATGGCAGTCTTTGTCGAAAATATGCCCACGGCAGCGATTGACGTGGCGGGGAGGGGCGGGCAGAGCAAGGGGCTGGGGCACAGCGGCAGGAAAAACAGCGGAGCCGGTCACTCCCTCTGGCAGTGCGGGCAGGAATGGATCCGTTTCGATATGTTACGCGGGAGGGCGGACAGAATCACGCGCGAATCCGCCCGAACGGCCGGAATCGGGGCTCTGCTCCGTTCGAGCCGACACACCTGTTTTCAGCCTCGATCAGGCAATTTGCTGCGGTGGCAGGACGCCACAAAATCCCCGGTTTCTTCACAGGCAGATAGCTGGTCATGGGCGAATCGCACGAAGACAATCTGGCTCATTTGTTGCCGCCTGCGCCAGCCACCACTAACGCGCAACCGGCAACTCGACTGATGCTGTGGGGCCTGTGGCTGGCCGGGCTGGCCGGACTGGTGCTGCTGGCCGTGGTGGGAATTCTGTGGCTGCTGGTGACCGCACTGCGAATCGATTCGCTCGGACTGGTGTTCGGTGGCATCTGGTTGTCCCTGGCAGCGATCTGGGGTCTTCTGTTCGTGGGGTCTTCTGTTCGTGGGGATGAACTACTTCCTGATCTGGACGTGGCTGCACCAAGGCGACACTTGGACTGTCGAGGCCCATGACGATCCCGATCTCATGGCCGCTCGCCGCGATGAACGAGATTTGTAGCCGCCAAGCCGAGTCGCGCTGCGGGGGCTGCGAGACTTGCCAGCAAAGGTCACATTCACTTGCCGCGAACACCGGCACAGCACACGGCTCAGGAACCGATCTCGCAAACAATGCTTGAACACTCCTGATTGAAGACTATGCCTTGAATCTTTGAAGACTTCGGGCCACCGGGCCGGAAGTGCCATCGTCGGCTGAGTTGCAGGATTCACCATCGCATGCCCATTCAGTTTCGCTGCGAACATTGCAATCAGTTTCTGGGCATCAGCCGTTCCAAAGCGGGTGAGACGGTGGATTGTCCCATGTGCGGCTGCACAACCCGCGTGCCGGAACTGGATGGCACTCGTCGCGCGGCCGACACCTCCGCCAGCGGATCGGGTGCCGATCTCGATGAAGAAGTCGTCGCAGCGCTGGGCCACCTTGGCACTGGCAGCCC
>JBGSIP010000451.1:0-3337 GCA_041742495.1 Planctomycetaceae bacterium | reverse complement strand
TGCTCCTCCGGCGAGCCATCCCCCAGGTTGGTTTCGCTGCCAACGTTGACATCAGTCGGGGGAACATTCGCCGCCGCAGGCGGGGCGGCCGATCGCAAACCGCGATTCGTCCCCCCGGGCGTTTCCGAGGGAGTCTCTGGAGCGGCATCGGTCCGGGCGGCAGAACCATTCGCAGCATCTGATGCGGACGGGTTGGTACCGCCACCAGGGTTCCCGGCGCGACTTTTCTTGGATTTGCGGGGCTTCACGACTTCGGGCGGTTCTCTCAGCATCGAGCTGAGCGAGTCGGGTAGCGCCACTGGAATATCTGAGCCATTGCTGGCTGCCGCGGATGCGTGACCATTGGTACCCGCGGCTTTCGGCGGCGGGGGCGCAATCACTGGATCAGCCGGCGGGGCCAGACCGAGCATCGCGTCCAAATCGTCGGACGACAATCCTCCCACAGCGGGGGGCTGCGCGGGGACCGCCGAGGGCGGGGTGGTCTTGGCAACGGCCCTCTGACCGCAATTCCGGCAACGAAGCATCGCCGGCAGTAGTTCCGCTCCGCAATGATCACACTTCATGGAATCGGTCTCATCACGCAGATGCAGTTCCCCGCGGGCGGGCAACCGCTCTGCAGTCTGGCAGGCCAAGGACGACAGTGGCGGGGGGCGAACTCCAGCCTCATTTGTCTCTGCCGCACTCGTTGTGGTACTGCGCCTGGGAGTCTAGGGCGTCCGTGCCGCAACCGCTGCAAACAAACCCAGCCCAGGCGAGAACCTGGGCTGGGCGAAGACTTGATTAGCCAGTCACACGAACTGACTTCCGATCACCATCAGATTAGGGAGCGGGAGCGATTTCGAAGTTCTTCAGGAACGAATCGTCAGCGAACAGGCGAGGTCCGCTGTAGAATTCGTACACGGGCAGTTCGATCGTCCAGCTGGTGTAACCGTCTTCCGAGCGAGATGCACCGGCAGCGAAGTGACCGGGGTTCAGGTAGCCGTCGCCGTCGATATCGCGGAACTGCTTCACAGCCAGGTCGGCGAACAGGACGTTCGCGGTACCTTCGTGCACGCCGAACCAATCGCGGGTGTCTTGCAGCCACACGCGGCCAGCAACAGCACCAACGGTCGGAGCAACGGCCCAGTTCTTACCTTCGTACGCAGTCAGGAAGGCAGCGTGGGTCGTGGCCGAAGTGCGGGTCACGTAGAAGTTGTCGTTGGGAGAAGGCAGCGACTGCGAACCCGAGTTGGCCACGAAGTGGTCATGGCTGCTAGCAACCAGGATCAGGTCGGAAGCCGCGGTGTTGGCCTGGAAGAAGCCAGGACCGTCGTTGGCGGTTTCAGAGAGAGGTTCGCCAGCGCGAATGAAGCCCGTCAGGTCAGAACCAGCCAGAACAGCTTCCTTGGCATCGCCACGACCAGCGTCACCCAGCAGCGGGACGTTGGAGGTCGGGGTCGTGTCGCGAGAAGACACGTCCAGATCGGTCAGCGTCAGCGGGCCCTTCGTGCCCTTGAGGTCCTTGGCGCTTCCGACCGGACGAGCGAAACCGTTCGTCGTATCGTAGGTCGTCAGCAGGACGTCTGCGCGGCTCAGGTACCACGAGCACGCGTAGTTCGTGTTGTAGCCCTTTTCCAGGAAGTTCTTCACCACCCACTGAGCGCGGGTCGTGGTCAGCGTGCCGCCAGAAATCGTGGCGGTGCCGAGTTCGGCACACTTGCCAGCGGTGGTGCGGAACAGCAGAGCGGTGGGGAGGCTGCCACCGTTGGAGGTGTCCTTACCGACCAGGTCGTTCAGCTTTTCCAGGCCCTTCGTGATGTTCGAGGGGCACAGCATCTGGCTCGGGAAACCCGAACCCTGGTTCACCATGTCGGCCACCCAGCCGTAGGTGTCCGGGCAACCGTCACGACCGTAGTCGTACTGACCGGTCGACAGAGCGCCGGCGGGATCCGAGTCAGCAAAGGTCTGCATCGAGATACCGAACTGACGCAGGTTGTTCTTGCACTGCGTCTTGCGAGCAGCGGCGCGAGCCTTCTGCACGGCGGGGAGCAGCAGGGCAGCCAGAATGGCGATGATCGAAATGACCACCAGCAGCTCGATCAGCGTAAACGCCTTACGAGACTTCGAAGAAAACAGCATTGACTCTCTCTCCATTTCAGGAAATCGACTGGGCCAGTCTCAACAAGAGAACTGGCAATCAGGTGCAGCATGAACTCAAATTCGAGGGCCAGGGCTCATACCAGCGTCCCCTCAACCCTCTCTTCAGTGACTCCGGCAGTTACTGTTTCGCGAAACGGTCGCTCTGTTCGAAGTTCACCAACCTCGACCTTCCGATGGCGAGAGTCAGCAAACGCAGAGCAGTCATGACGAGGGGGATGGTACTCGGTCACGTGTGACGCAAGTGAATCGAATGAGAAGAATCGGTTAAGCCGGACAGATTCATCCAACGGCGGTCTGGGATCGGCCCGATCCAGGTCGGAATTGGACCTCCTCCGGGCCGTTGGTAGTGAGGTAACTGCTGTCTGGAAAACAGGTTGTGTCTCGGCAGGTGAGGAGGCTCCGATGGATTGGTTTGTGGCGAGAGAGCTTTCCCTCAACTCTGCCGACGTCGTTTTGGAGGAGGGTGAGCAGCGGCATTTGGGAACGGTTTTGCGGGCGACGGCAGGCACGCCGATCGTCGCCTTCGATGGTCGCGGGCAGTTTGCGACGTGTGTGGTTTCTCGGGTGGACCGTCGAAAAGTGACTGTGGAACGCACCGCCGAGGTGCAGCGGCAATCGCTGCCGCAGCCTCAATGGGGCCTGTTTTCCGCGGCTCCCAAGGGGGATCGCCTGTCATGGCTGGTGGAAAAAGTGACTGAGCTGGGGCTGAATCGATTATCGTTCCTCGACTCCGCGCGTTCCGTCGTCAAGGCTGGCGAAAGCAAGCTGGAGCGCTTGCAAGCGACGGCACTGGCGGCTTGCAAGCAGTCGCGGCGGGCTCATTTACCAGCGATTTCTCCGCGACTGTGGTCGCCTTCCGAATTGCTGGCCGCGGGGCCTCCGCCGGGGACCCGCTGGGTGGTGCTCGATCAAGGGGGGCGTAGCGTGTCCGACGTGCTGGGCCGTTGGCTCGCAATAAACGATGGCGGTGACCTCACAGGTGCGGACGGCATCGTGACAGAAGTGGCTGCGTGGGTGGGCCCGGAAGGGGGCTGGGACGATCGTGAGCGGGCCGCGTTTGAGGCGGCGGGACTGCCCATGGTGAGCCTGGGCGACGCGGTCCTGCGGGTGGAAACGGCGGCGGTCGCGTGGGCGGCCATTGCAGGCGAGTTGCGTTTGCATCGGCGTGAGCGACAATGATCTTCGCGCGGGTGCAGCC
>JBGSIP010000450.1:0-2866 GCA_041742495.1 Planctomycetaceae bacterium | reverse complement strand
TCTTTGGCTCCCGCCGCAGACGTTTCCGGGGCACGGCCTGTCGCGCCGACCGACACCTCCCGGCCGCTGCGAGCCCGCTCCCGCTGAAAATAGATCTGCAGCAGATGTCGACACGTCGGCGTGGCCACCAGTTGCGACAGTGCCGTTTGCTCGGCGCGATACCCAGCCGGCAATCCGCGCTCGTATCCCGTTTGCATGGTCCGGATTGCTGCTTCCAGCGCGGGATAGCGCTGACGATTGGCCCCCAGTTTTTTGATCGCCTGTTGAAAGGCCAGTGACCGCCCCGGTGACGTCTCATTCAAGAACCAGCCGCTCCACGAACGGGAACGGGTCCGCGATCCCAACCGCCCTGTCGCAGCCTCGGCCGCCACTTCCGAGAACGCCGACTCCGCATCGGCGGCCGCAATCACCCGCTCGACCAGGCCCAGCTCACCCGCTTCGCGCGCCGTGATGGTGTTCCCTTTGAGAATCATCCCCAGCGCCTTGATGACACCAATCCGCCGCGGCAACCGCTGCGTGCCACCCCAGGCCGGCAAAATCCCCAACTGCGTTTCCGGCAAACCCAATCGCGTGGCCGGGAGATCGACGGCCACCCGGTACCGGCAAGCGAGCGCAAACTCCAGACCACCCCCCAGGCAGACACCATGAATCCACGCCACCGTGGGCATTGGCAGTTGTTCGACCCGCTCAAACAGCGCCTGCCCGATTTCAGATTTCTCCACCGCCTCCGCGGCTTCGTGCAGCCCCCAGATTTCCTTCACGTCCGCCCCGGCGAAAAAGCCCCCTGGCTTACCGCTGAGAAACACCACCACCGGCGTCGTGCGATCCGAGGCCAGCGTCGCCACCAGCGACGACAACTCGCGAAGCACGACCTCCGTGAAGATATTCTGCGCGCTCGCCTCCACGTCGAACGTCACCAACAGAGCGCCCCGCGTACCGGGCATGTCGCGGCGCTGCAATGTGAATGAGCGATACGGCTGGGAGGTAGCTCCCGTAGTTTGGTCAGACATACGCGCGGCTTTCGTCAGCAGGTGTTCTCTGGAGGATACGCGCCTGCGTGGTCCCTGACGAGGCATAATCGGCGGGCTTCCCCCACCTTGGCGGCCCCCCACATTGGTCCCACCACCCAAGCTAGCCCGGTCCACTCCGCGGCAGTGCTCTGCGGACCACTCGGCTCCCCTGACCGCGTCGATTTTCGACATCCAACTCGTGTTCCGACTGGCGAAGAACATCTACAATCCCAGCATGACAGAAGAGCCCACCTTCCCCGCCTCCCGGTCGTTTCACCGTCCGGCTTCTCCCGGCGCTGACGGCCACGCCGACAGCCGCGGTGTGGCCGTTCGTTCCGGTCCGCACCCGCGCCGGCAATTCCTCATCGCCGTGCTCTTGTTCCTGGCCACTTGTACGACCACGTTCCTCGTCGGCTCGCGCATCATTTTCCTGATTGGTGAACCCGACGCCATTCAGGCCGTCACCGCCAAAGGCTTGTGGGGCACCCTGATCTGGGACGGACTGCTCTACAGCCTCCCCGTCATGTCCATTTTGCTGGCTCACGAAATGGGGCACTTCCTGCAGGCCCGCCGCTGGCGCATGGCGGTCTCTCCGCCCTATTTCATTCCGCATCCGTTCTGGCCGCTGGGCACCTTTGGCGCGGTGATCGTGCAGCGCGGCCCCGCCCCCAATCGGCGAGCTCTATTCGACGTGGCGGTGTCTGGCCCCCTCGCCGGACTCGTCCTCGCCCTGCCCATCACTTTTCTCTCACTGCTCGGCGCAGAAGTCGCACCTGTCACTCCGGAGAATCGGGGCTATGAGTTTGGCGAACCACTCATCTTCCAATGGCTGGCCCGCCTGGCTCTCGGACCCATCCCCGCCGATCACAGCATCATGATGACCAGCCTGATGTTGGCCGGCTGGGTTGGACTGCTCGTCACCGCCCTGAATCTGCTCCCCATCGGTCAGCTCGATGGCGGACACATTCTCTACGCCCTCCTTGGTCGACGCGCCCACATTGTCGCGCAAGCCATGCTGGCGGTCGCCATGGGCTATATGATTTGGACCGGCGACTACGCCTACCTGCTCATCGTGATCCTCATCGCACTCAATGGGATCAAGCACCCCCCCACACTCAATGACCGCGTCGAACTGGGCCCCGTTCGCACCGCCATCGGTTGGGCCACGCTCTCCTTTCTGATCGTCGGCTTCACCTTGAATCCTCTCAGTGGATTCTGAAGTTCAGCGCAATCAGTCTTGAGCCGCATACCGCACAGCGGCAGCGGGGCGGGCCCCCATTTGACGATTCCCGCCGCCCCGACGAAGATGCCCGCCAACTCCACCTGCGACCACACGTTAACACAACTCTCACAACCCCGGGACGCACTCCGTGACAGCACGTTTGATCGACGGCAAAGCCATTGCCCAGACCTACCGCCGGCGTGTCGCCGAACAGGTCGCCGCCTTCACCGCTCAGACAGGTGTGCAGCCTCAACTCGCTGCCGTGCTCGTCGGTGAAGATCCCGCCAGCGCGGTCTACGTGCGCAACAAACAGGCCGATTGCGCCCAGGTCGGCATTCGCAGCACACTGCATCGACTTCCCGTCGAAACCACACAGTCGGCCCTGCTCGATCTCGTCGCCAGCCTGAACGCCGATCCGCTCGTCCACGGCATTCTGGTCCAACTCCCCCTCCCCCGGCACATCGCAGAAACCCGCGTCCTCGACGCGATCTCGCCGCTGAAGGATGTCGATGCCTTCCATCCGGAGAACGTCGGCCTGCTCGCGCAAGGACGACCGCGCTTCATGCCCTGCACCCCCGCCGGCTGTCAGGTGCTGCTGGCCGAAGCCCAGATTCCCACCGCCGGCGCGCACGCC
>JBGSIP010000449.1:0-2513 GCA_041742495.1 Planctomycetaceae bacterium | reverse complement strand
AGCCGCGACTTCACGGGCAGCCGGGCCGGAGATGCGAATGACGCCACGGGGGGCGGAGCCGGGTGGGGAAGTGATGCCCGCGATGGTGTCGGTGGTGTTCCACATCGGGGGAGACCGGATTTAGGTTGGCTGATCGCTTAGGAGTCGGGCTGCATGGCTGGAGGTATGAGGCCAGTCGGCACTGCTGGACTAGTCCAGCAGTGTGGGGAATGGACTGGCGAAAGCCAACCCCGAACAGTCCCCCGATCTCTGCTGTGCCGGAACGTCATCGAGCCATCGGGTCGCTGAGTGTATCAGCCCCCCATCGCCGGGTGAGCGAGGCTGCTCACGCACCTCCGTGACTCTGTGAGGTCATGTGTCCTGTCGCGAACGGCACGGTTCACGTGGACGCCGTAAACCGACGTTGAATGCAGAGTCCGCGCGCCCGTCTCGTTCGCTCCTGGTTGGTTCTCACGGAGGCACAGAGCCACGGAGAAAGACTCAGGCATCTGCAGTTCAGGCCGTGTCCGACGCACTTCAGCCTGCGGTGACGTTCGCGTCAGGAACAGCCTGACCTACCTCTAGCCGGCAGTGGCACTCCGGTTGGTGACTATTTGGGTGGAGTCTTGTCTTTGCCGGGACGGGGTGGGTTGACGATGGTCTTGCCACCCTTTTCGTGAGGGTTAGCGGCTGCGGATGCTTTTTCGAGCAGGTCGGCGAGCCAGCCCTTTTTGGCGGGAGGCGCGTTTTTGTCGGTGCCTGAGAACTTGTTCCCAGGGCCGTTCTTCTGGCCCACGGAGCGGGCTTCGACCACGCGGGTGCCGTTGCTGCCACCAGTGACCGCAGCGGGGCTGGGCTTCTTCGAAGTGCTGCTGGGATGCAGGTCGAGCAGTTTGCGCTCGACAATCCCCCAGAGGCTCGAAGCGATGAAGTAGATGCAGAGTCCGGCGGGGACGCGATAGAAGAGGACCCCCATGAAGACCATCATGAAGTTCATCATGCGCTGCTGGGCTTTGGCTTCTTCGGTTTCAGCCGGCGGCATGAAGAGTTTTTGCTGAATGAGGAACAGCACGATGGTGACGAGCGGGAGGAGGTTGAAATCGGACCCGAGGAACGGGAGCGAGACGGGGAGTTGGAAAAGGGCGTCCGGAGCGGAGAGGTCTTCGATGTACAGGAAGCGGGCGAGGCGGAGGTCGACAAAGTTGCTCAGCGCGTTGTAGAGGCCGATGAAGATGGGCATCTGCAGGAAGATCAGGAAGAAGGGGAGACAGCCTTGGAGGGGGCTAAAGCCTTCGCGGGCCATGAGCTCCAGCTGAGCACGCGCGAACTCTTCCTTGTTGTCGCCGTATTTGGTTTTGAGTTCGTTGATGAGGGGCTGCAGATCGCGCATGCGTTTGGCGGAGACAGCGGTGCGATGCGAGATGGGATACATGCACGAGCGAACAATGACCGTCAGAGTGATGATGGCGAGCCAGTAGGGGAGTCCGCGGTTGTGGAGCCAGGTCATCATGGCGACCATCATGTGTGTGATGCCGCCGAACCAGCCCCCTTCCACGATGTCGGCTGCGCCGACCACCGTGAGCAAGCTGGTGCGTTTGGGAATGGCGAGCAGACTGAGTTCCACCGGAGATGATGAGCCCGCGGCGGGGACGTCGACGGGGACCCCGGCCCACGTGAAGCTGATGTCGGATCGCTCAGTCGTCGCGAGTCTCTCGATCACCATCGGCACGATGTCTGCGTTGGCGGGTTGTTGCCGGGTGGCCTGCGGGGCTTCCACGAGCGCGGCAAAGTACTGATTGTCGATGCCGACAAAGCGCATGGGTGTGGAGAAGCGCTCGAGTCGAGCGGGATTCTGCTGCGCGATGGCGGCGTCGTTCTGTTTGACGAGATCGGCCGCGAGCACGTTTTCGAGGTCGACGTCAGTTCCCGTGGTGAGCAGGCCGATTTGCAGTTCGCGGAAGCGGCGGGTGTTGTCGGCGTTCTCCAGAGGAATGCCAACCGGACCCTGCAAGGTCCAGACGAATTGCCCGGGTGCGGAGCCGCCGTTGGTGGCCCACACTTTGAAACCGATGCGATAGCCGGCAATGTCGTCATCGCGGCGGGCGGGTTGGCCGGGGTTGGTCAGCGAGAACTGCTTGTAGAACGTCCAGCCGCCACGGTCAGCGGGGAGTTTGTAAGAAAACGTCACAGAGCTGGGAGAGGCGTTTGGTTCGACCTGCCACTGAACGGATTCGGCGGAGAGTCCCAGAGGCTGCAGGGCGGCGTCGAGTTGTGGGATGGCTGTGGCAAACGTGCGCAGGCTGGTGTTGGGGTTGTTACCAACCAGCGAGAGCTGGCGGTCGGTGTTTTCCTGCTGGCGATAGCGGGGATCGTTGAAGACGATTTTTTCGATCGCTGCGCCGGCGCTGGTGAGTTGGACATCGAGGAAATAGCCACTGCCGAAATCGGGAGCGCCGAGCCGGGGCGTTGTGGCGGGATATTGTGGGAGCGGAGCGAGTGCGGGGGGGGCGGGATTGGCACCGTCACCGTCACCG
>JBGSIP010000448.1:0-6906 GCA_041742495.1 Planctomycetaceae bacterium | reverse complement strand
GGCCCGGCACCACGGGCGCTAGCGGCGCATGCGGTCATCGCGGGTGGCCAACTGGTCGAAATGCCAGGTCCACAACAGGCGGTGGGGATGTTCTTCAAAGACGAAGTACTCATTCCCTCGACGGCGAATCCCCTTGAGATGCCCTCGCTGGGCTGCCGGAGAGTCTTCCTTGATCAGCGCAAACAGATCGGCCAGCACATCCAGATTGCTGCCGTAGTAGCTGTGACCGAGAAAATCGAGCTCTACGGCCGAACAATCAATCGTTTCCATCCCGCCCACACACACGGCAGGGTCTGTCTCTCCCGCGCGGCGTTCGCCGTGAATCTGCCGCGACACCTTCAGTGCCGTATCCCCCTGACACGCATAGAGGGTGACCCGCCGCGCGCGTTGCATCACGCCCTCGGCGAGCGATTCAAATTCACTCACACCGATATCGGGCGCGCACAACACAATGTTTGCGAAAAACGGTTGACCAGCGGGGGCAGGCGGCAGGCGATTGATGCCTCGCAACACAATCCGGTTGCCCATGCTGTGCACCACCACGTGGATGCGTGTGTCGCCAGGTAATGTGGTGAGCAGTTGATACAGGAACTGCGCGAAGGGGCTGGTCGAAGCGGCATTGAGGGGTTCATCGCTGCGATAGTTGGTCACACCCCCCTGCGTAGGCCAGGCGTACGCGACGACTGCACCGTTGAAGGGCATATCCAAGGCGATCTGCGCAGTCCGTGCCAGCGCAGACTCAAAGCTGACGTTGAAGCCGTGAACGAAGATCAACAGATCACGCTGCCGACTGGCCGCCACCTGCTGCTTCACAGCTTCGCTAAAGGCGGCTGCCGAGGTCGTCTGAACGGCAGGAATCGTGACTCGTGTGGCTTGCCCCTCGACGGCGGCTGTCCCATCCGCGAGGTCGGGGCTGACACCCCGTTGTCGGCCCGGTAGCTCGACCAGCGCTGCTCCATATGTCGGCGACTCCGTCACGACGTTGCCAAAACGAGTCCGCTGGCCCTCCGGTTCGACTCCTGTCGGTGCGCGATTTGTGGCAAACAGAATCCGCCAGGTGGATCGCTGATCGCTCCAGCGGGTGACCGCCACGGGCTCGGCCAAGGTATGTCGATACGCCTCGACCGTCGGAGCCAGCAGCGCATGACACTTGCCATCCAGCAGCGATTGTTCGTCGGCGGTGTCGTACAGCGCCCCATACTTGGCCGGCATGAGCATCCCCGTTGACGGCCAGTCCCACGCCTGCGAGACCCCTCCCAGCAGCGTCCCCACCACCAGGACACAACCAGTCCCCAGCCACTGCCAGAGCGAAATAGAGTCGTGGCGCATGATGCCGTTCGTGCCAGAGTGTGTCGGTGCCAGGAATCAGTCAGCCTCTCAAGCGCAGGAGAACCGGGACGCATAGCAGTCGCGCTCGGAGCCGCGACAGATCAACTGTCGGCGGACCGACAATCGTTTCGTTTCTACAACCCGCGTCGATCGGATAGTCTCAGCGATCTCCTGCCGTTTGTTCACTGGCGTCCGGTCTGTCCGCCGCGCCGCTTCCTCCCGTGACGGGGCCTCTCGCCATGTCGTACGTCCTTGCTCTGGACCAGGGAACCACCTCGTCCCGGGCCATGCTGCTCGATGCCCGCGGTCGTCCGGTCGCCATGCGTCAGCAGGAATTCACCCAGCACTATCCCGAACCGGGCTGGGTGGAGCATCAGCTCGACGATCTGTGGCACACGCAGTTGGCTGTGGCCGTGGACGTGCTGGCTGCGGCGGGACTTGCCCCGGCCGATGTCGCCGCCATCGGAATTGCCAACCAGCGGGAAACCAACGGGCTGTGGGACCGCCGGACCGGTCGACCGCTGGCACCGGCCATTGTCTGGCAGGATCGCCGCACCTCTCACACTTGCACGCTGTGGAAGGGGACCGACCGTGAGCGGTTGATTCGCGACAAAACCGGGTTGGTCCTTGATCCCTACTTCAGTGCCACCAAGCTGTCGTGGCTGCTCAATCACGTGCCGGGATGCACCGAGCTGATCCGGCAGGGACACCTGGCAGCCGGGACGGTCGACAGTTGGCTGATCTGGCAACTCACCAATGGCGCCGTCCACGCCACCGATGCGTCCAACGCCTCGCGCACTATGCTGGTGGATACGCGCCAGCCACTGGAGTGGGATGACGATTTATTGAGCCTGCACGGCATTCCGCGCTCGATCCTGCCCGTCATTCGGCCGTCTGCGGCCCACTTTGGCACCGTCGCCACCGGCGGTCCACTCGCTGGCATCCCCATTCGCGGTGTGGCCGGGGACCAGCAAGCCGCGCTGTTCGGTCAGGCCTGTTTCGAACGCGGGATGCTCAAAAATACCTACGGCAACGGCTGCTTCATGCTGATGAACACCGGCAGCGATCGAATTGCCTCGCAACACGGTTTGCTGACGAGCGTGGGCTGCAGCGGACTGCCGGGGGGCTCCATTCCTTACGTGCTCGAAGGGAGTGTCTTCAGCGCCGGAGCCACCATTCAATGGCTGCGCGATGGTCTGGGAGTGATTCGCTCAGCCACGGACGTTGAGGCCCTTGCCTTGAGTGTCCCCGATAGCGGCGGCGTGACCATTGTTCCCGCCTTCAGCGGACTGGGAGCCCCGGACTGGGATCCTTACGCGCGCGGACTGATTGGCGGCTTGACCCGCGGCACCACCGCCGCCCATCTGGCACGCGCCGCACTGGAAAGCATTGCCCTGCAAGTGGCCGATTTGTGCGAAGCCATGGAACAGGACGTCGGCATGGCCGGCCGCGAATTGAGGGTCGATGGCGGGGCGGCAGTCAACAACACGCTCATGCAATGGCAGGCCGATTTACTACAACGGCCAGTCGTCCGGCCACGCCAGACCGAAACCACCGCCCTGGGAGCCGCGTTTCTGGCTGGCCTGGGAGTCGTGTGGCCCTCTCCAGCCGACATCAACGCGATTTGGCAGATCGATCGCACGTTTGAACCGGCGATGTCCGCCGACGAAGCAGCCACCCGCCGCCAGCGCTGGCTCAAAGCGGTCAGCCGTTCCAAGCAATGGATCGAATGACGTGAGTCGCCGTGGCCGGCACTGTCTGTATTCTCAATTTGTCCTCTGTTTCGTAAGTGATCGTTCCCATGCCGCTGTTTGGATCTCACTTGTCAATTGCTGGCGGCTACTACAGGGCCGCTCAGGCGGCGGGAGCACTCGGGCTCGATACGCTGCAGATCTTCACGAAGAACAACAATCAATGGGCCGCCAAGCCGCTGACAGCGGAAGACGTTGCGGCCTTCCAGAGGGAGGTGAACGCCGCTGGCCTCCAGCAAGTCTGCTCCCACGACAGCTATCTCATCAATCTCGCCAGTCCGCAGGAGGAACTGTGGCAGAAATCGCTGGCGGCCTTCATCGTGGAACTGGAGCGCGCTGCAGCTTTGGGACTGGCGGGCGTCGTGATGCACCCGGGGAGTCATGTCGATTCCTCGGAGGCCGAAGGACTGGCCCGCGCTGCCGCCGGCATCCAACAGGCCATCGACGCCACCCGCAGTCTGAGTGTGCAGGTCTGGATCGAAACCACGGCCGGCCAGGGAACCAACCTCGGTCACCGCTTTGAGCATCTGTCTGAATTGCTGCAGACGATCGATCGCCCCGAGCGCCTGGGCATTTGCGTTGACACCTGCCACGTCGTCGCCGCGGGATACCCGCTGAGTTCCGCCGGCGACTACCAGGCGACAATCGCGACATTCGACGAAATTGTCGGCCTCGATTGGGTCCGCGCCTTTCATCTCAACGACAGTCAAAAGCCGCTGGGCAGCCGCGTCGATCGGCACGAGCACATCGGCGAAGGGTACCTGGGCGACGAAGCGTTCCGCCTGCTGATCAACGACCGCCGGTTCGCCAAGCTCCCCATGTATCTGGAGACCAAGAAAGAACAGCGCGACGGGGAAGAGATGGACGCGGTCAACCTCCGCCGTCTCAAGGGCCTGCTGAAAGCCACCCCCCGCACCAAGGGCAAATAGGCCACGTCCGCTGGTTCGACGCCGTCGCAGGCGACACCCTTGCGGTCGACGCAACCGCACTTCGCTAACGACCAACGCAATACAACTTGCGATCACTTCGGATCAGCAGGCTGCCATTCGCGATGGCTGGCGTGGCATTGAAATCCGATACATCGCCGTCGAACTTGTTTTGGGCCAGCACCTGGAACTCTGGCTTGGCAGGCAGCACGAACGTCCCATCAAAGCGACTGACCACGTACAGCTTGTCCCCCATCACGACCGGTGAGGCATACACGGGCCGGCCACCCGAACTGAGTCCATTGAGCCGCTCGCGGTAGACCTGCTGTCCGCTGTTGGCATCCACACACCACGCTGTGCCCCGGTCATCAACCCAATACAAATGGCCGCCGAACAACACGGGCGTGGCCACATAGCTGCTGTTGCGGCTGGTCCAGTCGATGTGCGTCGCCGTGACGTCATCTTTTCCGCCACAGCGGACCGCGAGACTGCCCGACGATCGAAACCCTCCAAACAGGAAGACGCGGTTGCCATCCACAATCGGACTCGGACTGACGTTGCCCGTCAGCGGAGTCGTGGCGAACCAGTCCAGCGCGCCAGTCCTCGGATTGAAGCCCCAGACTTCGCCCGGCACAGGGAGCACCAACTGGTCCACGCTGTCCACCGTGACAATGGCCGGAGTCGCATAGCAGAGTTCGAGCGTCGACGCCTCCGACTTCCAGGCTTCGCTCCCGTCAACCTTTCGCAATGCCCGCAGTGACTGACTCTCCTCGGCCGCATTGATGAGCACAAGATCCTGATAGAGCACGGGACTGGCCGCTGATCCCCAGCGCCGATTGCTGGACTCCTGCCCCACACTGGTGTGCCAGACCTGCTGCCCATCGAAGTCAAAGCAGAACACACCGGCTTTGCCGAAGAAGGCAAACACATGCTCGCCGTCGGTCACGGGCGTGCTGCTGGCAAAGCCGTGTTCTGTCAGAAAGCCTTCATAGGTGTCTTCCGGCGTGGTGCCTGGGATAACGCGGTCCCAGACAACCTGCCCATCCTCCAGATCGAGCCGCAGCAAATGCCGTTGCAGCGCCGCTGGCTGGCCCGTTTCGGATGTGCCATAGCCGGAGTAGCAGGTCACAAACACCGCCGAACCCCACACAATGGGTGAGGACGAGCCCTTGCCGGGCAAAGTCGCCTCCCAGCGGACGGACTCACCCGTTTTCCACGTCAGCGGGAAGTCGGCCGGAGCCTCCGTGACGACGCCACCCCCAGTACGGAACTGCGGCCACTCCGCCGCGTGACTCACAGTTGCGGTCAGCAAGACGCTCGCCAACAGGCACCCCTGACCAAGTGACTGCCAGAATCTCGCCCCATCGCCAGAACCAGATTGGAATGCAAACATCACGCATCGACTCCGGCGAAAGGAAATGGCCCCGAGCAAGGACTGGCGAGATTGCGGCCGGCGGACCGTTCCCGCACGGGGACGCAACGCGAGAAATGAACGGAAACCTGCCTCACGCCGTGAAACCCGCCAGCGGGGCGAGAGTTTCGCGGCAACCACCACCCGGGGGGCACATCAGGGCCGTCGCTCGTCGCGCGGCACGATTTCACCGGCTGATCCGCGGCAAATCGTAGAATAATCAAACCATGCTGACGCGTTGCTCGACAACCGAATCGAGGGCGACCCGAAGAATTTCCCCTGAGTCGTTCCCGCATGGGTGCAAGTCCTTATAATCAAGTCCAGCGGGGCGGCTCGCCTGCCGAGGCGGAATTGGTCGCCGGCAGGGCTGAACGAAACCGGCCCTGTCCGTTTGTGAGCGGGGTTTGTCTGTGGCTGGAGTTACGAACGCGGCCGTTGCGAATGACGCATTAGCTGCTGATTTGCGAATCGCCGGTTCTGCGGCCCCGATCGGATTGTCGGACTGGTCGACGCGGCGGCGGGTGGTCATTGTGGGCGGGGGCTTTGCGGGACTGAACACCGCACTGGCACTCCGATCCGCCCCCGTCGACATCACGCTGATTGATCGGCGCAACTTTCACTTGTTTCAGCCGCTGCTGTATCAGGTGGCGACTGGCGCGCTCTCACCTGCCAATATCTCCGCCCCGTTGCGCGGAATTCTGCGACGACAAAAAAACTGTCGCGTGCTGATGGGTGAAGTGACCGGGTTCGATCTGGCGCGCCGGACCGTTCAACTGGACTCTGGCCTGCTGCCGTACGACATCCTGATCGTCGCCACCGGTTCCACCCACAGCTATTTCGGCCAGGATCACTGGGAAGCCGTGGCGCCGGGATTGAAGACCATTGAAGACGCCACCGAGATCCGGGCCCGGGTCTTCAGTGCGTTTGAGGCGGCCGAGCGCGAACCAAACCCCGCACTGCGCCGCGCGGCGTTGAATTTTGTCATCGTGGGGGCCGGACCCACGGGCGTCGAAATGGCTGGGGCAGTCGCCGAAATTGCCCGGCACAGCCTGCGGTATGATTTCCGCGTGATTCGCTCCTCGGATGCTCACATCTTGTTGATCGAGGCGGGGGACCGGGCGCTGACCCAGTTTCCTCCAGAACTCTCGCAGCGGGCTGTGGAATCGCTCGAACAGCTGGGGGTCACCGTGCGCTTGAAGACCCGCGTGGCCGACATCCGGCCGGGACTGGTCACGCTGGAAACCGATGCCGGCCGGGAAGAGGTCCCCGCCCAAACTGTTTTGTGGGCGGCGGGAGTCAAAGCCTCTCCGCTGGGCAAATTGCTCGCCGAGGCCACGGGTGCCGAACTGGATCGCGCCGGTCGAATCCGCGTGGATGCAAGGTTCGGGTTGCCCGGTCATCCGGATGTGTTTGTGATTGGCGACATGGCACAGTACGTGCTGCCGGCCCCGGTTGAGACGGCGTCTGCCGTTGGTAGCTCAGGCACTGG
>JBGSIP010000447.1:0-2327 GCA_041742495.1 Planctomycetaceae bacterium | reverse complement strand
GGGTTTCTTGGCGAAGTATCCCAGCCGTAGCAGGTTGTCGATCTGATTGGCGGCTGTGCTGTAGGTGACTCTTGTCAGCCCCTGTTTTTTGCACCAGTCGTTCTGGTTTGAACTGCCGCCGGGGAGTTTGATTTGACCTTCTGACGCATTGTACAGCACGTAGCGGGTATACCCGGAGCAATCGAGTGCAGGGATCTTGGCGGGATCGTCACCAAATTTGGCTTTGCCCGTGAGACTGCCGTCGCTATCTGCTCCCACGCTATATTTGATGTGGTCGAGTGCGGCATGCAGATCGAGTAGTCGTTTTTGAACAATCGTGAACTGGGCCATGCGGGAGTTTCCAGAAGGTTGCGAGGAACGCCTGCCGGGGACACATGGATCGATGCAGACACTCGACGGAGGCCACCACGGACATTCGCCAAGGCAAGCGCTGACTGCTCCGGGACTGGCCGTTCGCGCGTGGAGTGTCACACGGCATTCGGCCAATACATCCGCTGGCTACCTGTACGATGCCTGAGCCCGACTTTGAATGCAATCGTGTATCAGACAATCCACTCTCCATTGCGGTGGGCGCGCTTGGCGATTGTCAAAGAGGCGCCGTTCACGCATCGTGTGAGGTGCGCGGGGCAAACAGTCGGCCCGTTCCCAATCCCAGCCATGCGCGATAGTACGCGCCCAAGACTCCGAGCGTCGCAAGGCCATACTGGGTACTGCGGCGGAAATTGATGCTGGACGCCTCTTCAAAATACCGGACCGGGACGGGAATATCGCCGAGCTTGAAGCGGAAGTAGACCGACTGGGCGAGGAACTGGCTGTCGAACACAAAGTCGTTGGAATTGCGTTCCCACGGGATCGTCTCCAGGACTTCCCGCCGATAGGCGCGAAACCCGCTGTGAAAGTCCCCCAGGTTCTGCCCGAGCACGACGTTCTCAATCAGGGTGAGGCAGCGGTTGGCGACGTATTTGTAAACCGGCATTCCCCCGGCCAGCGCTTCGCCCCGCGTCCGGATGCGGGAGCCCATGACAAAATCGCAGATGCCCAGACGGAGGATTTCCGTCGCGACAGGAATGACCCGGCTGTCGTACTGATAGTCGGGGTGAATCATCACCACGTAGTCCGCACCACGGGCGAGAGCTTCCCGGTAACAGGTCTTCTGGTTGCCGCCATATCCCAGATTCCGCTCGTGCTGGATGACCGTCAGTCCGAGCGATTTGGCCAACGCCACCGTGCCATCGCGGCTGCAGTCGTCGACCAGGATGACCTCATCGACGGAACCGGGGGGGATATCGCCAATCGTGCGGACCAGCGTTCGCTCGGCGTTGTAGGCCGGCATGACGGCAATGACCCGGTCCTTCCGCACCGGCAGGGACAAACCCGCGGCAGTAGCGGTCGTGACAGCGACGGAATCGGAACCGGACATGCGTGGCCTGTGGATGAACAACGGCTGGACGGGCAGCCAGAGGAGCCGGGCGAAATGCAGGGGCACCGGCACAATAGCCGGCCATCCCGAGACGGTGTGTGTGCACTCCTGACCGTGATGACAGAAGGCCGGGGGACACGGGGGACCGCGCAAGGAATTCTGGGGCGGAAGACTGGGAAATTCAATCCGGCAGACTTGAGTCCAAGTGGCCAGAATTTCAAAGTTTTTGCGGAATCGTGGCCGCCATTGTTCTGCCGTCGCGCTCTGGCATAGGGTCTGGCTTCCATTTCGATGCCATTATCGGCGTCCCGCCCGGCGTGATCCTTCTGAGGCGTCCGAGATGAATCTCCGTCTGCTGTTGCTGGCCGTTCCGCTGTGTCTGACCGCGATGGATCTGCCCGCCTGGGGGCAATCGCTGCGGTATCCCTATGAAGCGGAAGTGGTCACGCCCCGTTTGATGGTGTGGTCCGGTCCGGGCGAAGAATTCTACGAAACCGATACCCTCCTCGAAGGGCAGCGCGTGGTCGTTCGACGGGCTGATCCCGGCGGCTGGCTGCAGGTCGATCCGCCGCAGGGGAGCTTCAGTTGGGTTCGCAGCGACAACGTGCAGACGGACGGCAGTGGCAGCGGGACCATCATTCAGAATGGGGTCATTGTCCGCGTCGGCAGCCAGCTTTCACCCCGGATGGACGTCGAACAGCGCCGGTTGAATGCGGGCGAAAAAGTGGAGATTCAAGGGACACAGCGGTTTGTCGATCATGGCCGCGAAGTGACGATGTATCGCATCGCTCCGCCGGCCTTTGAGTTTCGCTGGGTGCAGGCGGCGGGCGTGCTGCCCACCGACCCTGTACAGCGGCAAGCCATCGAAAGCAATCCTTACGCGGTTCCGTCCGACTACACCCCGGCC
>JBGSIP010000446.1:0-4105 GCA_041742495.1 Planctomycetaceae bacterium | reverse complement strand
CCGATCTGCGGCCAGTCGTGCCAAAAACTCCTGCTGCAGTCGGGCCAGCAGAATCTGACGCGCCCGGTGCTGCTGCACCTGCATCAATTGTAACAACGACCGCACCGCCACAAAGGTGGCCACGGCGTAAATCACCCACAGCCCGATCGCCGTGGTGCTGAGCGCCAAAACGCCGCCGAGTGTACCGTCGATGCCAGTCACAAGCGTTCCCCGTACTCATCGCCCGCCGCGGTCGAGTGCATCAACCGCGGCCGGTCTCACCCGGCAATTCACCCTGCCGGTATCCGGCTGCCGACAGGGGATCAGCGCTCATGAGTGTCCCGCATGGCGGCGCGTGAGACAAGGTGAAACCAGCGGTCAAACAGGACTAGGTACTGACCCGTTCGACATACAGCCCGCTTGAGGTTTCGATTTTGATCACATTGCCAGCTTCAATGTGGGCGGGAACCTGCACTTGGGCTCCGGTCGACACTTCCGCCATTTTGGTGACGTTGGTGGCCGTATTGCCGCGGGCGGCTGGTTCGGCGTAGGTCACTTCCAGTTCAACATGCTGGGGCGGAGTCGCGGAAATGACCCGGTCGTTCCAGAACACCAGTTCAAACGGGGCCCCTTCACTGACGAACTTCATCACGTCCCCCAGCACGTCTTCCAGCACGGTGTGCTGCTCAAACGTCGTGTTTTCCATGAACACGTAACCGGAGGGATCGCGGAACGAGTAGGTTCCGGCCGCCTTGCGGATGTCGGCCCCTTCGAGGCCGTCACCGCTGCGGTAGGTCCGATCGAGGATTTTCCCCGACAGGAGATTCCGCAGTTTGGTTTTGTACAGTGCCGAGCCCTTGCCTGGCTTCACGAACTGGCATTCCATGATGTCGTAGGGGTTGCCGTCCAGCAGAACCTTGGTCCCCTTTTTGAACTCGCCGACGTTGATCATCGCCATGACGTGGTCTTCCTCCGCCAAAACGGTATAACCCCAACACTGGCGGGACATTGGGGTCTTCAGGTGAATCGGCGAGACGATAGCACATGGTCCACGGGGAGAAAACTCCGCCCGAGAGCCAAAACGGCTGGCAAAAAGAGCTGGCCGAGGCCATCCGTACGCCGGCCGAACTGCTCGCCCGGTTGAGTCTGCCGGTCGACACTCACCTGTTGAGTGCCGACGCGCATGTAGAGTTCCCGCTGCGAGTCCCCGCGAGTTTTCTGGCGCGCATGACCGTCGGCGATTCCGAAGATCCTTTACTGCGCCAGGTCCTCCCGACGGCCGAGGAAACGACACTGGGGCGCGACTGGCCCGCGGACGCCGTTGGCGACGAACAAGCCCGCGCCGTTCCTGGTTTGCTGCACAAGTATGCGGGCCGCGCGCTGTTGATTCTGACCGGGGAATGTGCCGTCCACTGCCGCTATTGCTTTCGCCGGCACTACCCTTATCACACCGAACCAAAGTCGCTGCGTGATTTTGAGCCCGCGTGGCAATATCTCCGCGACGATCCGTCGATCGACGAAGTCATCCTCTCGGGCGGTGATCCGCTGATCTGGTCCGACCATCGACTCCGTGAGTTGATTGAGCGACTGGCAGAAATTCCGCACCTCACCCGGTTGCGCATTCACTCCCGGCTGCCCATTGTGCTGCCGTCCCGGGTGACGGAGGGACTGTTGGCCCTGCTGCGCGCGACACGGCTGCAGCCAGTCGTCGTCGTGCACGCCAATCACGCCCGGGAAATTGCTGGCGACTGCCAGTCGGCGTTACGCCGACTGGTCCAAAACGGCGTGGGCCCTGTGCTCAATCAGGCGGTGCTGCTGGCCGGGGTGAATGACACTGTGGACAGCCAGTTTGAACTCTGTCGAGCGCTCGTCGAGATTGGAGTGCTCCCTTACTACCTGCATCAACTCGATCGAGTCCGCGGCACGTCGCATTTCGAGGTGCGGGATGACCTTGCCATGACGCTGCTGGAAGAGTTGCGTGAACGACTACCCGGATACGCCATTCCGCGACTGGTGCGGGAAGTGGCCGGTGCTGCCAGCAAACTTCCCGCGGACCGGCACCCCGCGATTGTGTGACACATTCACCGCTCCGCCGGATGCGGCCCCTCCGGCCCCATAGACCTCGATTCCGGGCCCCGATTCCCAGAAGTAGCGCGGGTTTTGAGGTTTGTAGGGAATTGTGAACGACGGATCGGGAGGTTTTGGGGGAAGTTCACGACTCCCAGCAGCCCGACGTAGCAAGACGCTCCATGATGCAAAGAGTTGCAGGGCTCGCCGACTGGCGGTCCAGCAGGCACAGCGAACGCCTGCCGCAGCTCACATCGTGGAGATTGGTCATGTCACCGGCTACCACCGAAGAAGAACGGCACCCGACACCTCCGTGTCGCAGTGCGCCCGTTTCGACGGTCCCGCCCTCCACGGCCTCTACGTCCGATGGGCCCACTCTGGCAGCCACCGGCACGGATGGCGCCCGGAGTCACTCTTTGCTCCGGGTCCGGTTTGCAGATCCGCAAGCTCTCACCCCGCGCGAGCGACTGGCTTGGCGCCGTCTGACCCTGGAGAGTGTCGAACGCAATCCCTACCTGTCTCCCGATTTTGTGCTCCCTCTGGTCACCGCGTGTCCGCAGCCAACACCCGTGCAATTGATGATTGTCGAAGAGACGCGCACCGGCGAGTGGCGAGCCGTGGGGGTGCTCGAATCGTCCCGCCGCACGTGGAAACGCCCGCTGAGATTTCTGCGCGGCCTCTCTTCTCCGTATTCGTTTCTCGATGGACTGCTGATCGACGAAATTGCCCCGGACATCACGCTGCGCGTGCTGCTGAGTGAACTTTCGCAACAGCGCGACTGGCACGGCATCCAGTTCGCGCTCATTCGCGAAGATTCCGTAGTGGCCCAATGGCTGGATGCCGCCGCGACGGACGCGGGATTGAGCGTCTACTCGGAACATCGCTGGCAACGGGCTCGGTTTGACTGTCATCAGGAGGTCACGATCGACGAGATCCTGCAGTTCTGCTCGAAATCGCGACGCAAGTCGCTGCGGCGAGCCCGACGCTTGTTGGAACGCCGCGGAACCGTCGACTATCGACTGGTGACACCGGCAGAGCGAAACGATCCGTCGGTCGATACATTTCTCGAACTGGAGCAACTGGGCTGGAAAGGTGCCGAGGGGACCGCTATCGCCAGCAATCCGGCGCATGCCGAATTCTTTCGCAGAGTCATTGATGCTCGAGGTCCCAGCGGGGGAGTCATCATGGGCGAACTGCGGCTGGATGGCCGGGTGGTCGCATCCACGTGCAACCTGCGCTGCGGTGAATCCCTTCACGCATTCAAGATTGGCTGGGATCCCGAGTTGTCTGACGTCAGCCTGGGCTTGTGGTCCGAAATTGAGTTGGCCTTGGCGATCAGCACCCAGATCCCGGAAATCCGCCATCTCGACAGTTCGTCCAAGGTCGGCTCGTACCTCGAAGCGGTGTGGTCCAGTCGGCAGAACATGCGATCGGTGGTCTACTCCTGGTCTCGCCGTGGTCACCTGCTGATGGCGGCACGTTCGTACTACCGCTGGTGGAAGTCGACACGCGGCTGAACACGGCGACCGACGGTGGTTCCTGACAAACCGGTCTGCGCAGCGTGGTCCTTGTTCTCTCGCAGCAGGAATGGCACTGGCCAGGTTTCCCCAACTTGCGTCTGGTCTCCAGACGGCCCATAATCTTTTCGCAGCGCTGTGAGAGCCGACTCTGTCGACGTCCCAACTTGTCCACACGCCAGGTCCTCCAGCCCGCCTTTTGCCGTCGCTGCGACGGGTTGACCTCCTGCAACAGTCGTTGCAGACCGCGCCCCCACCTGTGAGGTCGCCCGCCTGTGGAAGTCGTTTTCAGGAGATTCGCTATGCGTCGCTTGATTTGCGGATGTGCATTGCTCTGTTCGGCCACACTGGCTGCTGCCGCTGGCCCCGAGCTGTTTGTTCCCTCGCTGCTGCCGCCGACGTCGCAGACCAGTCACTATCAACCCGCTCCAGTGGCTGATCCGGCGATGTCCCCGCCGGTCGGACCGCCGCCGGTCGTGATGGCCCCACCGGTGCCTGAGTCGTACGTGATGCCGGCTCCCGAGCTGATGGCCGTCCCCGCC
>JBGSIP010000445.1:0-5331 GCA_041742495.1 Planctomycetaceae bacterium | reverse complement strand
CCGCGCCACCGCCATCATTCAGCAGATCCTGCGACAAATCCCCGTGCCCCGCTGACCAGCCCCACAAGCAAGGGAGTTCGTGGGCAAATCGACCTGCCCAACGGAGTGTCGCGCGCATCTAGCGCCACGGGTGAAATGTCGCGAACACGATTCGTCGACGGCGGGATGTCGCCCAAATGAGACCACTTTGACAAACCTTCGTTTTACGCATTGTCTGCGGTAGGACTTGGCCTCTAGCCTCGAAGTGTTCAATGCGAGAGATTGCCGGTTGACTGCCACGTGCACGTCGGTGGGATACCGCGGTGCCTCTCGCGCGTGGTCGCGATTGGCAGCCGCCCCGGCAACCGTCTTCTCTCGTCGCAGTTACACTCGTTGGCTTTAAGGGTCGATTTATGGCATGGTCGCGCTGGGTCGCCAGGTGTCAGGCTTCGCCGTGTGGGGCGCGGGGCGGCTTTCGTGGCGAGGCTCGTCCGCGTCGCAGAAGTCAGCCCGTCACCACGGGCGAAGGGCTGGAAGTCCGCCTGCTCATGTACGCGTCAGCCCCCGTGCTGGTGGCGGTCGACTTGCAAGCCACCAGTAACACGGGCAGCCTGCAGGATCTCGAAACATCGCAGTCGGCGGTCACGCTCATCGGAATCACCGATCCCCGGACGCAGGTCAGCATCGCGGGGACGGGCATTTCGGATCGTGCGAATGCCCGCGGCGAATTCACCCTCCGCCAAGTCGAACTCGCCCCAGGCGACAACGTGCTGACGGTGGTTCTCACCTCACGTACAGGCTGCACGACGGAACAGACGCTGACCATCCGTCGGGTTGATGCAGACACGGAAACCAACGTGGTCCTCGACTGGGTCGACGCCATGCTCGGTGCCATCGCCCGCACCTCGACCGCGCCGCCAGTGGCCTCGCGCATCATGGCGATGGAATCACTGGCCATTTACGACGTCGTCGCCGCCTATACACAAGAAAAGGGCTTCTATGGGCGGGAAAAGTTTCCCGCCGGGGCCGACCTGGAAGCCGCTATTTCGCAAGCCGCATTTGAAGTGCTCAGTGCGCTGCTGCCTGCCGAGGAAGTCGCTTTCCAGGCAGTCCTCGACGCCAGCCTTGCCACAATCCCCGACGGAGCGGGCAAGACGGCAGGTATTGCCTTTGGCGAGTCGATGGCGATGAAGGTTCTCAACGAACGCGCCAACGACGGCAGTTCCGCTACAGATGAGTACGTCATCGAAACGGGTCCCGGCAATTGGGTCCCGACCGCTCCTGGGTTCCTGGCTCCACTGCTGCCGCGCTGGGCGAAACTGACGCCGTTCACGCTGAGCAGCCCCACGGAATTCCTACCCCCCGGATCGCCCAAGCTCACATCGCGTCGCTATGCGCGCGAGGTACAGGAAGTGCAGGCATACGGACAGGCCTCAAGTACACTCCGCACCGACGATCAAACGGAAATTGCTCGCTACTGGGCGGACGGAGCGGGCACGGTCACACCCCCCGGCCACTGGAACGAAATCGCGCAGGAAATCTCCCGCTCTCTCGGCCAGACGGTATTAGACAGTGCCCGGCTGCTGGCCAAGCTCAACGTCGCGCTGGCCGACGCTGCCATCACGGCGTGGGCTGCGAAGTACGCCGACAATCTCTGGCGCCCCATCACCGCCATCCAGCAGGCCGATACCGATGGCAATTCCGCCACGACAGCCGACCCAACCTGGCAGCCATTGCTCACCACGCCACCGTTTCCAGAATATGTGTCTGGCCACAGCACGTTCAGCGCAGCTGCCGCAGGTGTTCTCACTGGTGCAGTCGGACGCAAATACGCGTTCAGTTCCACCTCGACCAATCTCAAGAACGACCAGAACGAATTCATCACCCGGTCGTTCGCCAGCTTCAACGCAGCAGCAGAGGAAGCGGGACAAAGCCGCATCTATGGCGGCATTCACTTCCAGTCGGGCAATCAGGACGGGCTCGCCGCAGGCAAACAGGTCGCTCGTCGTGTGTTGAGAAAGCTCAGTTGAGTCGCGCGAGCACCGCCATCAGCACGAATCTGCTTCTGGTAGACCACGCAGAAGCCACTCGCAAAAGCTACGTTGAGGGCAAAGGCCGCGTTCAGAAGTCCGCCCGTGTGACGGTGGACCACGCACTGCGGTCTGGTCGCTCGCCCACTTGGGGAATTGGACCTACGGAGCTGGCTCGTCTTCCGGATCGGCGAAGAGCGCTTCGAGATCTTCCTTGACCTCTTCGCCGAGCTTTTCGCGATTCTGGCGGTAGGCCTTGAACAACAGCTCGCGATAGATGGGATCCAGTTGCCTCAGGTAGGGGAGCACTTCGGTTTGCAGCGTCCGGTTAGACGACTTGTAGTCCCCTTGCAGGCTGAAAATGATGGCCTTGCCTGCCAGCCCCGTCGCATATTGCCGCTCGCGCGATGCGCCCATGGCACGGAACTCGGCAAAAATCTGGTCTGCCGCCGCGAAATTCTGCTGCCGCAGATGCAGCAGCGCCAATTGCTCCTTGGCCATTGACACTTCGGGTTCACTGTTGGGGAACTCGGTGATGACCGCTTCGAAGGCATCAAAGTTGTCGACCTGCAGCATCGCATTGGCCAGTTGCTCAGCGGCATTGCCATAAATTTTGACGCTCGACGCCGCTGTGAGCGGAGCCTCCAGCGGATTGCTGGGGCGGGCGAAGACACCCAACCCTCCGCCAACGAGCGCCGCCAGGAGCAGACTGCCGGCCACACGGCCAGTTGTCATTTGCAAGTAACTTGGGACGCGAATCGGCTCGCTAAAACCGGACGACTCTGAAAAGGCCTCGATCTCCGGCAGATTGATGACCGGATCGGTCCCCTGCTGCAAAGCCATTCCGATTTTGCGAATCGCAATAATCACCGCGGCCGCGTCGGGGAAGCGATCCTCCGGCTTCTTGGCCATCATCATGTGCACGATCTTGCACAAGGCCAGCGGCGCGTCTTTGCGAATTTCGTTGAGTGGCTGCGGCTGATCACGCAGATGCTTCACGGCGACCGCGAGCGCCGTCTCACCGCGGAACGGCGGTCGACCGGCCAGCATGTGGTAGCAGGTGACCCCCAGCGAATACAGATCGCTGCGTGGGTCGAGCGATTTGCCGCTCACCTGCTCAGGGCTCATGTATGTGGGGGTGCCCATCGTCACGCCCACTTGAGTGATATCGACGTCCTGCGCGCCGAGCGTCAGCCGGGCCAAACCAAAGTCGGCCACCTTCACCTGGCCACGCTTGGTGACCATGATGTTCTCTGGCTTGATGTCGCGGTGAATGACGCCGACCTCGCCCGCTTTCTGCAAGGCCGCACAGGCTTGCCGCATCACATGCAGGGCAAACTCCGTGGAAGCTGGCCCCTTCTTCACGAGGTAGTCCCGCAGATTCGGACCGTCGACGTACTCTTGGGCGATATAGTGCAGGCCATCCGCTTCTCCCACCAGGTACACCTGCACGATGTTGGGATGATTGAGATTGGCGGCCGCCATCGCTTCCGTACGAAACCTCTTGATCAGCTTTTCGTCGTTGACCAGATCCTTCCGCATCACCTTGAGCGCCACCTGGCGCCCCAACGACGTCTGCTCGGCGAGCAGCACCTCTCCCATCCCCCCGCGGCCCAGTCGCCGGAGAATACGGAATTCACCGATCACCTCCGGCAAAGCGGTATCCGGAGCAGGACTCGTCGGTCCATCGCCTGCAGTCTCCGTCAAGGGAGCCACAATTTCTGCGCCACCCGACGGCATCAGAATGGTCTGATCAACCGGCGACTCCGGGTTCTCAACGGATGATGGCTGCGGCCGCTTCGTCATGAAAGACTGCTCACCTGTTCTCACAGCCGGCGTTGCCACGTCCTCAGACGGGCTCCTGCGACGGCCCTCGCCACAACATCGGGGCTGTTCTTCACGCGGGCCAATGCACGGCGTTCTTGCGAACAGTTCGTTCCGCGTCACGCTCTTCAAACCCCGGGAATCCCCGGGTAGTTTCTGGCTGGCAGCAGTTTCGACCGGTTCGGGAACAGAATCAATGCCAGAAACCGAACGTCTCTGGAGATCTGTTCCGATCGTACCCGGAAGCCAGCCAGGCACCAACCGAGGAGCCGACAGCGGTCTGGCCTCACCATGCGCCGAGAACCGCCGCGAACACAGCCGGACATTGCCAGCCGAAGCGCGCACAAGTCCCAGACAGACCGGGAGACGACAGCAGGGGCGGGGACCAAACCCACACGCCCCTGTCGTGACGTCACGCCTGTGGCCGGGGAGCATCTCGCTACCCTGAGCATCAGAAGCCACACATTCAGTTCATACCAGCGCGGGAGCACGATAAAGCAAGGCTGGCGAAACGATCCTAACCTGCGACCGGCAAACAGCTTATCGGGACTTCGATCTCGCGATACCCGGCTTGGGCCGCCTGACCGGCATCTGCCCGACGAATCCGGACCTCTTGGGGGGCCCGAATACCCAGTCGCACCGTGGAGCCCGTCACCTTCAGGACGGTGATCTCCACGTTGCCATTCGCCACAATCGCTTCACCAATCTTCCGAGACAAAACGAGCATGATCATCCTCCTTGAATTGCCCGCAAAACACTTTCCTTTCGCTTGCAATTTTTACGCCACAGTCAAGCCTCGGCGCAAGAATAATCGCAAGGTATCACTGCAGAAGCACTTAAAACTCATGCCGCAATCCACCAAGCAGATCGATTTTGGCAGGCCACCTGCCGTATTGCTGCACGATGAGCCGCCAAACCTGCAATAGGGATCTTATGTTCACATCCTGGGAATGTCAACTCGCAACTGGACAAATAGCCACAGTTGGGACCAGCAGCCCATTTCGGGGCATCGATATCGCCATGGAGGCGAAGTCCGACGGAACTCAGTACGCCTCAGACCTGGCGGGCCGATTGGTTTTTTCCGACGATTGTCGGGTTTTTTGGCCCCTTCGCCCCCTGCCCGATCCCCAGGATTGGCAGGTCACAGCGGCGACCGGTAGAGTTTCCGACCTGCGCGGTGTGCGTGGTTGTCACGGGTTTGCTTAGAAAGTGGTGGCATGGCCGGTCCGGTTCGTCGGGGTCCGATTCGTCTGGGAATCATCGGAGCGGGGGCCAATGTCCGCGCCAAGCACCTCCCCGAAGCACGATCGCTGGCTGACGTCAGTGTGACCGCCGTCGCCAACTCGACCCCCGAATCGACTCAGCGAGCCGCACGAGAACTCGGCATCGGCCGGATGTTCAGCCGCTGGCAGGATTTGGTGGCCGACCCTCAGGTCGACGCGGTGATCGTGGGCACATGGCCCAACCTGCATGCGGAAGTGGTGCTGGCGGCCCTGGC
>JBGSIP010000444.1:0-6816 GCA_041742495.1 Planctomycetaceae bacterium | reverse complement strand
GCGTTCAACGATTCGCTGGAGACCGTGGCCTCGATGTCACGAACGCGATTGTCCGAGGATGGGGTCAAGTTTTCGGGGACCGGTAACCCCAAGTACGACGTGTTGCTGGATCGGCTGCACAACGATTTTTCGAATCGCGATGTTGCGATTCTGGTGGAGTATCTGGCCCACGAACGCGCCCCCGCAGACGTCGCTGCCGATTTTGAAACCACCCCCAACGCGGTGTATCTGGTGAAGTCGCGGATTGTGCGACGACTGCGCGAAGCGTTGGCCCAACTGGCCAGCGAACGCACCGACACGTGAGCGGAGTGGCGACGGCCGCGATTTGTGATGAAGCGAGCGTGATCAGGATCCTGACGACTGGCTCACCCAGTGGCGCAAGGAAAGTTCCTCGTTTGCGAATCACATTCCAGAGCTGGCAAAAGCTCCGTTGAAATTGTCGCGATCTGACCGTCACGCCCTCATCGCAAAGGCCCACATGCCGTATCGCATCACACGTTTTGCCGGCTGGCTGGTCGGTTTGTTGGTCGCCCACGTGGTTGTCCTGCAGGATGACGACGCACTTGCCGTCGACCAGCCCGCACGGCCAAACATCGTAGTGATTCTGGCGGACGATCTGGGGTATGGCGATGTGCAGTGCTACAACCCGCAACGAGGGAAAATCGCCACGCCGCACCTGGACCGGCTGGCAGCGCAGGGGATGCGCTTCACCGATGCTCACTCTTCGTCGGGAGTCTGTTCGCCTTCGCGCTATGCACTACTGACGGGCCGCTATCACTGGCGGACCCGCTTGCAGACTGGCATCGTCGGTGTGTTTGGTGAGCCGCTGATTGCCGCGGATCGACTCACCATCGGCCGGCTGGCACAGCAGCAGGGCTATCGCACCGCTTGTATTGGCAAATGGCATCTCGGCTGGGACTGGCCGATTCCCGCGGACAAGCTGACTCTGTTCACCAAGCTGGGGGGCAAGCCGGGCGGCGGCGCGGCGAACGTGACCACCACGGTGACCGATACTCATCGTGAGGCGTGGCTGGAGGTTTTCGGTCAGTCGATTCCCGGAGGCCCGACGACGCGTGGATTCGACGAATACTTCGGGACGGACGTGCCCAATTGGCCTCCCTACTGCTTCATTGAAAATGACCGCAGCGTGGGCATTCCCAGCGAACTGTTGTCGGCTGAGAAGCTGAGGCGGCATCAGGCCAGCCTGCAGGGGCCAGCGCTGCCGGACTGGTCGCTGGAAGCAATCCTGCCTGCCCTGGGTGACCGTGCGGTCGACTTCATCGCGCGTCAGACAGCGGCACAGCAGCCGTTCCTGCTCTACCTGCCGCTGACCACGCCGCACACGCCGCTGGCGGTGAACGAAGCCTGGCGCGGCAAAAGTGGCCTGGACAACGCAGCCGCAGACTTGATCATGGAAACCGACGATGTGGTCGGACGGGTATTGCGCGCGCTGGACCAGACGGGTGCGTCCGACCAGACACTGTTGCTGTTTACCAGCGACAATGGTTTTGCGTCGTACGTCGGTGCCGCGGAACTCGAACAACGCGGGCACTATCCCAGTGGCCCGCTGCGCGGATACAAGACCGATGTCTGGGAAGGGGGACACCGTGTGCCGTTCATTGTGCGGTGGCCCGGCCATGTGGCTGCGGGCAGCGTGTGTGACGCGCTGGTGCATCACGCAGACGTTTTGCGAACACTCGCCGAAATTCTCGATGTGCGGCTGCCCGACAACGCGGGAGAGGACAGCTTCAGCCTGTGGCCATTGCTGAGCGGCGGACAGGGCCCCACTCGTCCGCACGCGGTCAGTTGCGCCGCCAATGGAGTGCCCGGAGTTCGCGACGGACATTGGAAGTTCGTCCCCGCCCCGCAACCCGCGTTGTACAACCTCGCGGATGATATTGGCGAGACGCAGAACCTTGCCGATGCGCAGCCAGAGCGTGTCGCGGAAATGAAGGCGCTTCTGGAAGAACTCATCACGGCGGGACGAAGCACTCCTGGCACCAAGCAGCGCAACGATGTCGAAGTCCGCCGCTTTCCCGTCCGAGAGAAATGACTTTCGTCGCAGGTTGGGGTCTGGTCATCGCATCCGATGCGCTGGCAGATTCACGGACCACTTGCGCGGCTCGCGTCGCTCGCAGCCACGCGAATCGAACATGCCCTCAGTCCATCAAGACCGAGATGGCCACCAGTTGTCCCCGACGATATGTGGGAATGGCAATCCCCCTGGTGCCGGCAAAGGTCCGGTGGTCAGCAGCAAGCGCAGAAAGTGTCTCGCTCTCGGCGATGACTTGCGGCTGACGGTGATCTCGCAGGCCTGGCAGCAGAGAACTGGCATCCGGCGGCAGTGTCCAGCCACAGCGCGATTGCAGCGTCCGTTCGCCATCCAGGCTTTCGCTCACCAGCCTGGCGGATGACAGGTTCTCTGTCGGATGCCAGACCTGCAGCAGGCGAAACAGCGGGGTCGACTCCGAATTGAACAACAGAAGTACGTCGTCGGAGACAGCGTCGGAATCGGTGAGCGGCAGGCCGAGCCCGGAATGCAACTGTTCTGCGGCGATGGCAACTCCACGAACAGAATTGCTGTCGTCAGCAAACCGAGTCCCCAGATAGGGAAGCCGCCGCATCGCGATGGCACCGGGGAGGCCCTGTCCGGCGGGGAAGTGGACGTGTTCGCTCAGTCGCCGCAGCCTTTCGCAATTGGAATACACGCCGCCAAACAGCTTGTAGCAGCCCGATTCGGTCGAGAACTTCCAGTGCTCCACAACCGTCTTGAGCGATTCTCCACCATCGAGCAGCAGCAACACGACCGATTGAACTTTCTGGCCCGCGAAGATCGGGAATCCGATTCCCGTGGTCAGCCCCGAGGCGGCTGCAGCTTCGCGGCGGCGAAAGGGACCAGCAGTGAGGTGGCGATAGAAGACTGGCGCGCGGGTTTTCCACACATCGCCGGGCAAGCCTTCGTCGCTGGCAAAGACCAGGTCATGACTGATGTTCGCCATGGCGTCGGCATCGCGGTACGCACATTGGGCCAGCCTGAGTTGTCCCCCATCTGGACTGGGTTGCCAGACTTCGACGCCACGCACGAACCGGCGTGGTTGGGTATTCCGCACGAACAGCCGGCCGGAAAGGCGTTCCTCACGCTTGGCGCGCCGATGCACGACGGCCAGTTCCACCAGTTCAGCCAGCGAATCGACCTGCAGCTTCTTCATCAGTCGAATCCGGCGATCTTCGACTGCCCGCACCGTGATGCCCAGTTCGTCGGCGATGTCCTTGTTCTTGCGGCCAGCCATTACCAGATCGAGCACGGCCAGTTCTTTGCCGGTCGCTTCCTGCATGCGCATGCGTACCTGGCTCGTCTCCTCACAGGCCGAATGCGTGTCGGCGCTGAGCTGGCAGGCATCTCTGAGCAGATCCTGCAGCGCCAGCCGTTCGAGCGGGAACTGAATGACGGAGAACGCGCCGTTACGCATCAGTTCCACGGCGACCGAAGTGGAGCAGACATCCGACAGCAATACTACGGGCATCTGCGGGAACGCGGTGCGCAGTCGGTTCAACAGCACACAGGACTGCGCATCGGCCGTCGCCTGTTCCACGAGGATGCACCCGACGTGGTTCTGCGGCGAAGATGACAGCAGGCGATCTGCCGTGGGATATTGACGAAACCGCAGCCCCGCCCCGTCCGCCACGCTGGAGACCAGTTGATTGGCATCGGAATTGAGCGCGACCGACATGACGATGGCCGTTGTTTTCACAACAGTCGGCAGTGGAGCAGTCATGCAGATCCTCGATGGTCGTCACTGAGGTTCCGATGAGTCGCGGCATCGGTCACGGGGTGCAACTGGACGGCGCAGGCCTTGTAGCTTGGCTGGCGCGAATACGGATCAAAGATCGATGGCGTCAGTTTGTTCACACAGTCGTAGTGCATGGGAGCGAAGACGTGTCCGCGCTGCACCGCGGAGGTCACCACCACGCGCAACTGGATGGTGCCGCGTCGCGACGTGACAGCCACCGACTGGCCATCTGCCAGTTTCAAGGCGTGCGCATCGGCCTGGTTGACTTCCAGATAAGGGTCCGGCGGGTAAAGCTGTCGGAGAATGGCCGACTTGGAGGTGCGGGTCTGCGTGTGCCACTGAGAAGCCGTTCCGCGCCCGGTGAGCATGATGAACGGGAACTCGGCATCGGCCAGTTCTTCGGGCGGTTGGGAGGGCTCGAAGATGAAGCGGGCCCGGTGATCGGCATGAAAGAACCGGCCGTCGGCAAACAGACGCCGCTGATTGGCCACATGCGGGCGACCGCCACAATCGGCCTTGGCCTGCTGCAACTCGGCAGCATCCTTGGCCGTGCAAGGCCATTGCACGCCTCCCAGTTCGTCAAGCATCTGATAGTCGGTGATGCCCGTGATGTCGCAAGGTTGCCCGGCCGATAGCTGCTTGAGTTTCTCGAAGACGGCGGCGGGGCTCGTCCAGTCGCGAAAGAGTCCGCCGCAGCCCCATGCGTCCGCAATCAGCCGGAAGATTCTGAAATCGGACAGGGCCTGCCCGGGTGCCTGCGCGACAGAGCGAATGACCCCGTAGCGACGTTCGGAGTTGATGAACGTCCCTTCTTTTTCGCCCCAACCCGCGGCTGGCAACACGAGATCGGCCAGCACAGCCGTGTCGGTCGAGTGGTACATGTCCTGCACGACGAGAAAATCGAGCTTGCCGAGCAGCTCGCGGACCTCCCGCTGGTTGATCCACGAATGGGCGGTGTTTGTGGCGACAATCCACAAGCCACGGATGGCACCCGTTTTGATGCCCGCAATGATCTCGCTGTAGGCCCAACTGGGCTGTGCCGGAATGGCGGCTTCGGGAATGTCCAGAATGCTGGCCACCGTGCGACGATGCGCGGGATTCGTGAAGTCTCGCCCGCCCAGCAGGTTGGTCGTATTGCTGAACAGTCGCGAGCCCATTGCATTGCACTGTCCGGTGATCGAATTGGCTCCCGTGCCCGGCCGTCCGATGTTGCCCGTCATGAGGGCCAGATTGATGATGGCCTGAGCCGTCCGCACCCCCTCGTGGCTCTGGTTGACCCCCATCGTCCACCAGAATGACACCCGTTGCCCACGATGAATCAACTCGGCCAGACGCAGGAGCGTGGGGGGGCTGATGTCCGTCTGTTGAGCGACGACTTCGGGCGTGTACTGCTGCACAAAGGCGGCAAACTCGTCGACTGCCGAGCAGTGCTGTGCGAGAAACTCATGGTCAACCCAGTCCTGCTGGAATAGCACATTGGCCAATCCGTACAGCAGTACCAGATCCCCTTTAGGCCGGACCGGCACATGCAGCGTCGCCTGAGTAGCGGTTTCAGTCAGCCGCGGATCGATCACCACGATTTCCGGTGCATGCGGATTGCGGGTGACACGTTCCCACAAGATGGGATGTGCCAGACAGGGATTCGCCCCCACAAACACCAGCACATCGGAGTCTTCGAAGTCTGAATAGGTGAATGGCGGCGCGTCGAATCCAAACGCCTCCTTGTAAGCGACGACGGCCGTCGCCATGCACTGCCGAGTGTTCCCGTCGCCGTGAACCAGCCCCATGCCAAACTTGGCGACGGCTCCTAGGAGTGCCATCTCTTCTGTCGGAATCTGGCCTGTGCTCAAGAAGGCGACAGACTCGCGACCATGTTGCTGCTGCACCTTTTTGAAGCGATCACAGAAGACGCGCAGTGCTTCGTCCCACGACACTTCTGACAGGGGCGACGATCGATCGCGGCGCAACAGCGGCACGGTGGCACGATCGGGCGCGTCCAGCACGCGCAGTGCTTCCCAGCCCTTTGGGCAGGCCATGCCCAGATTGACAGGATAGTCCGCCGCTGGGCTCAACGAGACCGGCTGGCCGCCGCGCAACTGGATATTGAGATTGCAGCCCGTTGAGCAATAGCCGCAGACCGATCGCACAATCGCACTTCCCACGTGCGCATCGATCTGTCCGGGCAGCCCGCGCGCCGGGGGATTGAGCCGCAACTCTTGCGTCAAGGGGCCGCTGCGGTCCAACATCAGCCGGAACAGTGAGTCCGCCAAGGATGATGTTCTGGATTGCGTCATGTCTTGGCCACTCCCGGCATTCGCAGCGGAACGACAGCACGAAAAAACAGATATCGCTCGGTCAGTTCCATGACGAGGCCGCAGACAATCCCCGCGCTGGCGATGGCCGTTGTGAAATCGCTACCGGGAATTGCCAACAGCCATCCGGCACATGCCGCCAGACCGATGGCACCGGCGGCACTCCACCGGACGATGGTTGCCAGTTGGCGATCCTTTATACGTGAGTGATCGGCGGTCGGCCGGGAGTCCTGCCAGAGCAGATTCAACTTGAACAGCGCGCTGCCAAGGGCCAGGCAAGCCAGCAGCCGCAACAGCAGCAATTCAAATCCGCTGGCCGCAGCTGCCGCCGCCAAGACGATCAGCGGGCTGACTCCGACCGTCGTGGCGAGAAACATCGGCCCCGTCCGCGCGATTCGCCAGTAAGGACGCCGCGTGACGTGATAGATCATCGCGGACGCGCCGACGCCGGCCGCACCCATGCCTGCCGCAGCCCACAGAGCGGGAGTCAGCCAGTTCGATTGCAAGAGGGCGAGCAGGGCACAAAGACCGCACAGGGGGATATATCCCCCGAAAGCCAGAATTTCGCGACTCAGCCACGAATGGCCTACGCCCAGCACGGCGCGATAGGCAAACTGCGGCCGCCCCAGGTGCAGCGTGCTGCTCATGGCAGACATCGCAGCGACAAGGGCCGCACACGCCAACAGTCCGAACATGGACGAGGCGATGAATTC
>JBGSIP010000443.1:0-17129 GCA_041742495.1 Planctomycetaceae bacterium | reverse complement strand
TCGTGCCGCCGGCAGAAGCACTGCCGGCGGGCGAGTGAGTTCGGTCAGGCAACCTGCTGGCGCCATGACAGTCGCGCGATGGGGGTCACACAACAGCAAAAGGTTCGCCGCGGAACATCCACGGCGAACCTTTTTTGCGTTGACGCGACAGGCGGGGTCCATCACTGGTGACCCGCGATGGCTCTTGGGGGGCGGTGAGGGTGTTGTCAGCGTTCACGCATCATTCATTGGCCGTGATCGATCAGTTATCGCGACACGACAGCACGTCGGCATGATGGCTTGGGCTGCAAATGATCTCAATGTAACGCCTAGGAATTGAGCCAGCCGCTGATCAGTGCCCCAAGTTCTCTGCGTCAGACCGATGGCTGAAGATTCCAAGGCAAGCTGTGCTGCGATCAATTGCCAGTCTTGATATCGACATCAACTGTGTTTTGGCCCGATTTGACATCGAATTCCATGAATTCACTGAAGTAGCTTTGGGGAATCGTCTTCAACAGCGGGTCGGAGTTCTCCATCGCCTCGCGATCCGGTTTTTCAAATTCGACGGCGTTCATGCCAGTCGCGGTGCCCGATTCCGTGGAATTGAAGAACAGCTTGTATTTGCCTTCCGCATTGGTCACTCCGCCAGCCGAGCGAACTTGGCGATCCTTGGGCGTAAACACAATCATCAAGTTGGAGATCGGCTTACCATCCACCGTCACCGTGCCGGAAACCTCGCCGCGATCAGGCAGATCGCTTCCGTTGCACCCGCAAACAACAAGTGCAACGAACGAGACCACGCACTGAATGAAGGGACGAAAATGCATACCGAACATCAATACCTCTCCCAATACGAGCTGAAAACAAGGGCTGGGGGCCACAGACACGGTTTCTGGTGCACTACGGAGTCGGTGTGTCGGTCTCGTTCGCCGGTGAAGGCTGTGGTCCGTGCAAAAAACGAGCAGAGACTGCGACTCCGTCAGATTCGCAGTCTCTCGCAGAGGTTCGATCGCCATTGAGCTCAATCGGAGATCAATGAGGGCGAAAGCCTAGAACTCGCCGACGGGATTTCCATCGTCAATCGAAGCCATATATTCCAGGACCGAGTCGACCGGTTTGGGGGCTCCCCCACTGGTACAGGCGGGTCCCGAATTGCGACGCATGTGAATATTCTCAGAGATGAACCGAACAGAGCCATCGCCCAAGGTTACCTGCAAGCCGCCACGGTGCTGGCTGGAGAGCGTCCGCGGTTCGTTTGCGGTGCTGTTACCTTGCCAGAGAATCCCGAATTCCATGCAACCAATGATGTCCGCCAGAGGCGTCGCATCGCTGTTGGGATTGCCTCTTAGTCCGAAGACATTGGCGGAGAAACTGCGCCCGATGCCATCCGGTGCCAGTTGGTTGGGATACTGGTAAGCACGCTCGATAAACATGATGGTATTGCTGAGGCCATCCGTCACATCTTTAAACGCCAGATTGCTGTTGCGGAAGAACATGCCATCCGCCTCTTTCGCCAAGGCTCCTCCAGTTCCGTTGCAGGATTCACCCGGCCCGCGATCGGTTGCCATACTGGCTGTGGAGTTCATGGCCACATAGCTTGACAGGGCCACGTCGGTCGCAGAACTGCCGGCGTTGTTCGTGGCCCGCAGGGGACGCTGGTCGTTCGTGGCGGGGCCCAGATCAGAGGGACAGCGAAAGACGCTGATCGGAGTCTGCAAGCCGATATAGCCAGGGTCGTTCGCGTTGGCGATGCCGTTCGTAATCACGTCCGAGAGTCTGGTATCTCCCACGTCCAGCGTGTCAAACAACGGACCTTGCTCGACATACGGGAGGAGGAATGCCGACCACGCCCAGTTTCCTCGCCCATTCGCGGTCTGCAAATTCTGAGCAATCCAGCCTGGAGGCAGGACGCGGAACGTGTCGTGATAGTTATGAACGGCCAGACCAAGCTGCTTGAGGTTGTTCTTGCAACTGCTGCGGCGGGCGGCTTCGCGTGCTTGTTGCACGGCGGGCAGCAGCAACGCCACCAGGATAGCGATGATCGCAATGACCACCAATAGTTCTATCAAGGTAAATCCCGCTGCGCGACGACGCGCCGGTGCCTGAGACATCGAAGACCTCCGAGCTGAAAAGAAATGGGTAGAGACTGGGCCTGGAACCAAGCCACGGGTGCCGAATACTAGTGGTCGTGTCTGGATATGTCAACGTGCTGATTTTTGTCATTTTTGCCGTACGTGACTACGGCGAGGGCATGAATCCCCGGCTGAATTTTCTTCTGCTGATGAGCAAAATAATGTCAGTTTGCGTGGAGAGAACTGCCAAGACATGTATTTGCTGGCTGTGATGGCAGGCAAAACACTGTCACCGGGGCATGCCAAGAAAAGACACCGGAGACCGGCAGCGGCCGGGATGTCGAGCGTCTGGCGCGAACCAATGACTGCCCGAGTGGCCGAATTCGCCCTTCGAACTGTCTGTCGGCACGCATCGCCACCGATGCGACGTCAGCCTTTGCTGGTGCCGAACAGCACCACCCCTGCGATCACCAGCCCGGCTGCGACGAGCCGTTTGGCATCGATGGGCTGCTGGGGAACTCCCAGCAGGCCGACGTGGTCGATGACGAGCGAGAGCACCACCTGCCCGCACAGCGACGCGACTGTCGTCCGGCCCGCACCGATCCGCGGGAGCACGAGGATGACGGTGATGATGAACAGGGCCCCCAGCACGCCGCCAATCAGATAGAGCTTCGGCGCTTCTGCCACCTTCCAGAAGCTGGGCCAACCAGCCGGCAGCACGGCACCAATGGCCAGCAGGGCCAGCAATCCGGTCGCGAATGACACAATCGCGGCGTGTAACGGCTGTTCGAGAAACCGGTTCAGCGCGCTGTTGGCGGCCCCCTGGACAGCAATCAGACTGCCGACCACGAACATCCATAGCATCAGCAGAACCTGGGTCATCGGCGGGGTACTCGGGCATCGTGGGAGTGGGTGGTCCAGTGGCGCACCGGACGGCAGGTCAGCGAGAGGACATTGTGAAAACTCGTCCCCAAATGCGAAAGCCCGGTCCGGGCTGGTCTCACCAGCGCAGCGTGGCCGCCATGCCGTGTCCGGCGGGCGTGGCCCACGGGCTCAGAGAAAGCGTGCCCCGCTCGCCGAAACGCAGATCGACATCGCGCACCGCGCGCGAGGAAACAAACGCGATCCCCCAGCCCATGACCGCTTGCGAAAGGTAATGGTGATCGTCACTGACCCGGGACAGACCTGTCAGCGTCGAGGCAGCCAGCCACCCGACTTTCGCCCACGGATTCTCGGTCACGTTCGCGGCCGCGAGGAACGGAATGGCACCCATGAAGGCATGGCCCGAGACCCCGTTGTTGTCCTGAAACGGATGCCACTCTGAATCTTCCGGTGTTTCCAGCGGACGCGAGCCGCCGGTGACAGACTGCAGTACCACCAGCGGCACCGCTCCCGTGGCGAAGATTCTCAGGCTTTGTCCCCCCCAGTTCCCGACTGGGCCCGTTACGCTGCCATCGGGGGCCAGCCGCCCGGCAAAGTATGCCGCAGCAAACAGCGGCAGCGTGATGATGCCGTTGCCGAACTCTTTGTTGAGGTGAAAGAATTCTCCGTAGTCATCGACCTTGGTGCCAGAGACATTCTCGTGCCAGAAATTGCGGAAATTGCGATCGGCACTTGTGTTGGCCAGCACGGCACCGGCGCCGACAAAGCCCCCCAATTCGATCATTCTGTCGGCTGAATAGAACGACAACTGGTCCTCCCACAGCAATTCCCACACGTTGGCTGGCTGGTGAGACCGGGTGGCTGGCGGACGCTCGTAAATTGTGAGCGGCAGTACCGGCGTTTCCGGCTGGTAGGCCCAGGTTTGTGGCTCCCGCACCGATTCATAGGGGGACGGCTGCCACTCGAGCGCGGCGGGCATCGCCTGTGACGATGTGTCCAACGGCAATGTCGGCGGCGAAGGTTCAGATTCCAGCAGCGTGCCAAGCAGCACTGCGGGTTCGTCGTTGAGCTCCGCGATCGCCGCCTCAGCGGCTGCGTCATCGGCGGCACCGATGGCAAGCGCCGTGCGCCAAGGGGCCTCTGTCTCCCAGAGGGGAGAAAACAGATCGTCGGGTTGAGAAATCGGCGGGCAGGCGGTGAAGACGGTGTCTCGTTCCAGATCGGAAACGGTTCGCACGCTGACGGACTGTGTCTGCTCACCCACAAGCCGGCGCGGGACTTTGCTGCGCGCAGACCGGGTGTTTCGTGTGACGATTCGCCCGGAGAGATTGGCGCAGCTGGGGGCCTGAATCAGGAGCAGCAGCAGTAACAACCACTTCTGGAATTCGCGAGTGCTGCATGACATAGGCGGTTTTCAACCAGTCACGGCACTTGGAGGAAGGCATCGCGGGGCGACTGTCGGAGCAGGTTGTAAGCACGCCCAGCCGGTGGCTTCCAGACCACCTGCGTTTCTTCACCGACAAATGTCAGTCTTGCCGTGCGGAACTGGGCTTGTGTTCGGCGGCAGGGTGGCCCGGCGTGCCGGTCCGCTGTTCGCACTCGGCAATGCCGTCCAGCACAATGCTCAGGGCGACCGTGGAAATGATCACCTCGTACAGCGACAGGCACAAGGAGATCAGCAGCAGCAGGACGGCATTCCCGAACATGATCTTGCCAATCGCCACCTGATCCAGAAACAGCCCGAACATGGACGCGGTGCAGGCAATGAAGCTGAGCACGCCAAACGTCTGCATGTTGCGGATGAGGTAGACCCGGCGACGGAGGATGGGAATCTGCCGGTGGACCAGCGGCTCATGCTGGTGCGGCACCATATCGCGAATGAGGCGGGCCACCACCAGAAAGCGATTGGTGTAAGCGAGCAGCAGCAGGCTGATCGAACTGAACAGCAGGGCCGGAGTCGTCAAATCCATGCGTGTGGGCTCTGCAAAGTGCCACTGCTGGCTTGCGCAGCGGTGGGGGGAGTTGTACGTCTGGCTGTCGCCTGACCCGACCAAGCTATCGGTCACTGTGACGTTCAGGCAGCGTAGTGGTCTGTCAATCGTTATGTGTCAGGCATCGTCTGAGTCACGTGGCACCCTGCGATCTAAGCTGGCTGACAAAGTGCGGTGGATGAAATCGTAGGTCAGGCTGTGCCTGACGCCATCGCGCCATCGGGTCGCTGAGTGAGTCAGCCCCCCCCATCGCCGAGTGAGCGAGGCTGCTCGTACACCTCCGTGACTCCGTGCCTCTGTGAGATCATGTGTCCTGTCGTGAACGGCACGGTTCACCGGCCCGCCGGAAACCAACGTTGAATGCAGAGTCCGCGCGAGCCGTCTCGTTCGCTCCTGTTTGGTTCGCACAGAGGCACAGAGCCACGGAGAAAGACTCTCCCGTCAGGCACAGCCCGAACTAAAAATGCCCTCACGGCTGGACAAGCCAGCCGTGCCACCCTGGGATCTAAGATGGCTCACACATAGACGTGGATGAATCACTACGGCTACTGTGTCAAATGTGCCCTCGATATCGGTTTCCTGAACGTTCAGGCACCGCATGGGATCGTGGAGTATGGGAGTGTGGGCTCACGCTGGAACTTACGCACACTGCTGAATCAGCCAGCAGTGGCACCCGGCGTAGGAACGCTACCGGCTCGTGTCCGGGATTCCCTGCAGAATTCCGGACACGGCCAGCAGTCACCACGGGTCGGATTGACAGTCCATTGTCAGCTATTGTCATAGCCTCGTTTGCCTTGCGTCAGGCACAGCCCGTCCTTGGGCTGGCATTTCGCAATCGATCGACGCTTAGCTGTTCCAGAAATCCCGTTCTGGTCGCGACGTCAGCAGATTGGCTTCCGAATCGTTCACAAACACTTCCTTGACGGGATCGAACTTCAGCGGCCGGCCGAGAATCCAGGCAATCGACGCGGCATGTGCGGCGATGTGCGAGCGGCTCATGACTTCGGCGTTGCACGCGGTTTTCTCGTGGGTCTTGACGCAGTCGAAGAAGTTGCGGGCGTGAGCCTGCACGTCGGAATAGCGGACCCGCTGTTCGGCGGCCATCGCGAGCGCCGGATTGGTGGTGACGACTTCCGGATTGTCTCCCACTTCCGCCGAACCCTCGTCGCCCACGAATCGCACCGGGCAGGTTCCCAGCCGCGTGATGTAGTGCGGTGCACGTTCGCCAAACGGGTCGTTGAGGAAATCGATCACCAGCTTCACACCATTGGCGTACAGGCAGGTGATTTCGTTTTCCGCCGGGATGTACTCCACCGGTACGGTGTCGTCCGACTGATTGGCGAACTGGCACAGATCCATGGTGTGGACACCCCAGTCCAGCAGTTTGGCACCGGAGTCAAAGTCCCAATAGCCACGCCACTTCCCCTGCACATAGCTGGAGTGATACGGACGCCACGGTGCGGGGCCCAGCCACAGGTTCCAGTCGCACACGTCCTTGGTGGGCGTCGGCTCGCCGGGCAGCCACTGGTTGTCGAGTACGGGGCGATAGATCGACGCGTGGAGCGTGTGGATCTTGCCCAGTTTGCCGGTCTGTGCCAGTTCGACGGCGTGCCGGTAGTGGGGCACACTGCGACGCTGCGTGCCCGCCTGAAAGACTCGCCCGGTCCGATGAATGGTGTCGGCCAGTTCCTGGCACTTGCGAATCGAAATGCCGCAGGGCTTTTCGCTGTAGACGTCCTTGCCCGCTTCTGCGGCCAGCATGGAACCCGGAGCATGCCAGCGATCGCCAGTCGCCACGATCACGGTGTCGATGTCCTTGCGATCGAGCAGTTCCCGCAAATCGGAATACAACTGGCAGGAGGTGTCTCCGTAGGTCTTGTCGACCAGCTTTTTGCCAGCTTCACGGCGGCTTTGCTGCACATCGGCAATGGCCACGCAGCGCACGTCGGGGAACGTCAACATCGCGGTCAGGTCGTAGGTGCAGCGGGGGCCAATGCCGATGACCCCCAGCGTCACGCGCTCACTTGGAGACACGGCACCATCCTTGCCCAAGGCCGATGCGGGGATGATGGCCGGGGCCGCGAACGCCGCCGTGACCACCGCTGCTGAATGTTTCAAAAACGTCCGACGCGTCGCGTGATCTGACATCAGTGGCTCCTGGAGAAGGCAGTTCTGGTCGCAAACAGCCCCTTCGTGTTACCAGAAAATCCCGCGAAAAGGAATTGTCGGCGGTGTACGTTCCAGCGTGGCGACCATGCGCGGGCACGCGGCGGCCATCGTCCCGACGGATCACCGCTGTGCGCAGACACTGATGTTGCCAACCGGTGTTCACGCACTCTCCGGGCGGAGGCGGCCGGTGCATCGTCGTTCTGCCGGCAGGCGGCAAGCGAACTGTCGCGCTATCGGCCCACACTCATCGACTCGTGCGCGTAGAACTCGTCGCAACCGAGGATTGAGACGAGCCTGTAGCCGGCCTTACGAAGCAGGTGGAAAATTCGAGGGTCTGCGTAGTTGTTCTCGACGTCGATCACGCGGATTTTGCAGGCCTGCAGGTCGATCGAAGAGAGAATCGCGTACTCGGCACCTTCGGTGTCCAGCGACAAGTAATCGACCGATGTCACACCAAAGCGATCCAGCAGGCTGGTCAAGGTGACCGACGGCACCCGGATGATCTCAAGCTTTTCGGAATCCAGTGATTCCCGCTCAATCCGGTTCACGTGATCGGGATGGTAATGATCGACAAGTCCGCTGAGCATTTCAGCGGGGCCACGACAGACGCGGAATTCCAGTTCGCCGCCCACGTCACTGATGCAGCCTTGAAAGAGGTGACACTTGCGGCTCAGTTGCAGCCGCGCGAACACCTCGGGGTTGGGTTCGATGGCAATGCCGGTCCAGCCGTGCAGGTGCTCCAGAGCCCACGTGTTGCTAAATGTGCGGCCATCGTGGGCGCCGATATCGACGAAGACCCGTGATTGTTGGTCGGGAAAGAGCGTCTGGGCAACGTATTGATCTTGGCCGTATTGGCTGGGATAGCCCGCTGACCGACGGGATTCGGCTGGCACGCTGATGCGTGGTGCAAAGTGACGTGCACGCTCGTACTCGCTGGCGAACGTGCGAATCCACAGCTTGTGCCACAGATTTCGTAGCCGCTGCTGCGCAGATCTCATCTCAATACCTGACCAGAAGAAATGACCGGACGTTCCGCGGCGAGACTACCAGATCGATAGACGCAATGCAGCGAGTCTCTTCGCAAAATGAGCCAGTGAACCGCAAGTTCCGTCAGCGGCAATTGCGTTCCCGGTGCATGGCCAATGGATGAACCATAGTCGCTTGCCGCGGGGGCATTTGTAACGATTGTGCCGTCTGCATCGCCCACCAGAATTCGCCTGCTGCTGCGACATCGTTCTGCCAGCTTTGGGATCAGCGTGGCGGGATGACGGGCGTCTTTTGCCAGACGATGTCTCAGAGAGACGGATCGGCGCTTTCGCCGATCCGCTAGGGCTGGCAAACTGGGCGGTCAAGGGCGGCGAGCGACGAACGCAGTTTCCTGCGATTTTCGCGCCGGATTATGGCTGCTTCTGTCACTATAAAGGTCGGTCCCCGGGACGCCCTATGTCCCCAGCCTGACCCGCCATGCGGCCACACATCGTCTCTGCAAAGTCACCCATGATCCGGCCCGGCGGAAACCGACTCGATCCCACCACAGCCGCCGTGCCGCCAAGCGCTCACGTTGTCGCGCAGCCGGGCCACTCGACTCAGCCCGCCAACGCGCTGGCTGTGGAGCCCGAACAGCCCCTGTGTCAGCCACTGGCCTCGCTGAATGAACTGGGCGACGGGGAACTGCTGACAATTTTTCTGCGCCATAAACAGGAAACCGTCTTTGGCGAACTGCTCCGCCGGCACGCTCCGCTGGTTGTGGGTGTCATCCACGGCATCGTCCGCGATCAGGCGACCCGAGACGACTGCTTTCAGGCGGTGTTCCTGGTCATGCTCAGCGCTGGCCGGCGGATTCGCAACCGCAGTTCACTTTCCAGTTGGCTGCATGGTGTGGCCCTCCGCACGGCCCGCCATGCGAATCGCCTCAGAATGCGACAGAAGTCGCTGCCCCGCGAGGCCGTCCACATGCCTGCTGCGTCTGCCGATCCTCTCGCGGCGATCGAAGCCGCCCATCAGCGAGAACTGCTCGATGAGGAAGTCCAACGCCTGCCCCAGCCACTGCGTGAAGCGGTTGTGCTGTTTGATCTGGAAGGTCTCAGTCAACAGCAAATTGCCGATCGGCTCGGTTTGACTGTCGCCGCCGTCGAAGGACGCGTTCGCCGCGGACGCAAACAATTAAAGCTGCAATTGCTCCGTCGGGGTCTGGGCGTTAGCGCGTTTCTGCTGGCTGTCCAATCACTTTCGCCCCCCGTACATGCCGCCGCGCCACCCTCGCTGACGGTGTCCGCCATCACGCTAGCCCGGGCTGGATCGCTGAAAGCAGTCACCTTGGGAGTGGGAACATCCGCGTTATTGATCGAACTGCTTAGGGGAGAAGCGACCATGAAGTTGGGATCACTGGCAACTGGCCTCGTTGCGGCGGCTGCCCTGTTGACGGTCGCCTCGGTACCGCTGGTCTACAGTGGCGGCCCGCCAGTTTCGTCCGAAAATGCTATTGCCGCTGCGAAGGTCGACACTTCGCTCGCACTGCCGGCGGATTCCTCCGAGCCCGTCACGCTGGCATTCCAACCTATGGACAAGGCTTTCGGAGGCAACGCGCCAGCCGGCAACTCGTCCATCGACAGTGTGCCCCCGGCCGATCCGGCTGCCACGCCGAACCTCCCCTTTTTCACCGCGCTCGACGTCGCGAGATTCCAGTTGCTGGAAATGAAGCTCGAACTGGCGGAGGAGCAAGAACGTCGTGGCGACGATCACCCTTCGGTCAAATCGCTGATGCGGATGGTTGAGGTGATGGAGGAAGCCATCGTTCAGATGACACCGCCGCCTGCACCAGAAACAACGCTGCCTGCCGCCGATCCGGCTGCTATCCCGAACCTCCCGTCAACTTCGATCCAGTTTCCGACAGCGCTGGAAGCTGCGAAATTCAAGCTGGTGGAAATGAAGCTCGAACTGGGCGAGTTGCAAGACAAGTATCTCCACGATCACCCCGTGGTCAGATCGAAGATCCGCCAGATGGAGTTGTTGGACGCAGCCATCGTTCAGATGACGCCGCCGCCTGCACCAGAAACAACGCTGCCTGCCACCGACCCGGCTGCTATCCCGAACCTCCCGTCAACTTCGATCCAGTTTCCCACAGCGCTGGAAGCCGTGAAATTCAAGTTGATGGAGATGAGCGTCGAACTGGACGAGTTGCGGGTCCAGTTTGGCAGCGGGCACCCTTTGTTCGAATCGAAAGAGCGGCAAATGCAGGGGTGGAAGGAGGTCCTCCATCAAATGTCGCTTCAGACGACACCAGACACATCGCTACCTGCTGCCGATCCAGCCGCCTCCGCGAAAGTCCCGTCAACTTCGATGCAGTTTCCCACGGCGCTGGAAGCCGCAAAATTCAAGCTGATGGAAATGAAGGTCGAACTGGGCGAGTTGAGGGCTCAGTTTGGCAGCGGCCACCCCTCGCTCGAATCGAAGGAGCGCCAATTGGAGGTGTGGGAGGCACTTGTCCTGCAAATGTCGCCTCCGCCGGCCGATCCGTTGCCGGCGAAAATGCCGTAGACAACCTCGCGGATACCAGCCGCCCCTGCGGAAGCCGGTGCGACCATGTCCTTCGCACCGACACTCCCGTCGTTCATGTCACCGGAGAGCTGCAGGATGCGTCGCGGAAGCTGAGCTTAGAGTTAGGGCTTGCTCGCACTCAGTATCGCGAGGGGCACCCCGGAATTGTGCGGTTCAAACGCTCTATCGCCGCTGACTGAGTTCGCCCAGAGATGGTGGATGCCGGCGGGTGCAGAATGATCCCCGCCTGAGGTCCGTGAGAATGGTCAGCAATTCCTTGCTGGCCGCCCTCCGTCACGAGTATATGACGAACTCGTCGTCGAATTGACAGGCCCAGTTTTTCAAGGCGATGAACTGTCGGGCGAATTCGGGAGTCACGGGTCCGTCCGGGCCGTCTGTGGGGCTCTGGAAGAATCTCTCCAGTTGTCGGCGACTTTGCGGGGGTGGAGGGATGGAGTCAAGTTTTGGCTTGTGGGTGTCGATAGCGGGGAGGAGTGAGATCGTTGGATCGACACTGCCGGTCGTGCCCCGACGGCTGAAGTCCAGGAAGGACGCGGGCCATGGGGACTGACATTCGCCGCGAGAGCCCAGTGCCGCCGAGCGAATGCGTGTGGATTTCCCGGTGCGCAGTGTTGAATCTCGTGGTGTTGGGCCTCATGTTGTCGCAGACGGGTTGCTGGTGCGTGCGGCCGCGGCTGTATCACGAACCGGACGGATACTCGCGTTCGTATCAGGATGCGATCTGGGCCGAAAAGGCCGCCCGTGCTCCCTCCACAGCGGGGATGATTTATCCGCCTGGTCTGACGGCCGAAGATCCTCAGGCACTGCCGATGAGCCTGGGGCCGGTGATCGAGCATCGCGGAGACTACGGTGCGTTGACCTACGAAGGCTACGAAGAGCGTCCCGCGCTACAACCGCGTGGCTATCGCGCTTGGCATCCACCGCCGCTGTTGCCCGGCGCACCGCCAACTCAATTGGGACCCGGGGAGTCGGCACCGTCGTTCGGTCCCGGCGATGTGTCGCCGACGTTTGTTCCGCCGGGATACTGACGACCGCGGGACTCTGGTGGCTGTTCGCTGGCTAGCCAGAAGCGGTGACGCGGTCAGCGAAAATTCTGCCGCTTAGAAATTCCGACTCTGAATAGCCCGTAGAACAACGACACCTGGAAGCAAACAGGGGTGACTCTGGCTTTGCCAGTGTTGGTCTCCACTCGCAAGAATCGGCACTGGGCGAAGCCAGTGGCACTCCGAATGGCTTCAGTTTGTGGTGTTTCAACAGGCAGTTAACCGGAGCGGGCTTTGTCGGAGATATCCTTGCGACACCAGGCCCCTTGCCAGCGGATTTCTTTGACAGCCTGGTAGGCACGCAGTTTGGCCTGCGCCAGGTCGTCGCCGATGGCGGTGACTCCCAGCACGCGTCCGCCAGCATTCACAACGTCTGCGCCCTGCCGGCGAGTCCCCGCATGGAAGACTTTCGTCTCAGCGACTTCTGCCGCGGCAGCAAGTCCACGAATGGGATGCCCCTGCGTGTAGTCATTGGGATAGCCTTCGGAGGCCATGACGACGCAGACGGCCGGACGAGGATCCCAGTCGAGTTCAGGCAGTTGCCCCAAGCGCCCTTGGGCACCGGCCAACAGCACTTCGGCCAGGTCGGACTTCAGCCGCATCAGCACCGGCTGAGCCTCGGGATCGCCAAAGCGAACGTTGAATTCCAGCACCTTCGGCCCCTGCTGCGTCAGCATGATGCCCGCATAGAGCACGCCACGGAAGGGCCGCCCCTTTTTGCGCAGCGTGTGCACAATCGGGATCAGGATGTCGAGCGTGATTTTCTGCATCAGCTCGGGGGTGACTATGGGAGCCGGGGAATAGGCTCCCATGCCGCCCGTGTTGGGACCGACGTCGCCGTCGAAGGCGGCTTTGTGATCTTGCGAGGTTTCCAGCGGCAGAATGGTTTTTCCGTCGACCAGGGCGAGGATGCTGGCCTCTTGACCGGACAGACGTTCCTCAATGACGACGCGCGCTCCGGCCTCCTGAAACACGCGATCCCCGAGAATCTGTTTGACCGCGTCGCGCTCCTGCTGCAGTGTGTCGCAGACGAAGACCCCTTTGCCCGCGGCCAGGCCGTCCGCCTTGATGACGTAACGGGTGTGTTCGTGGGTTTCGAGAAAGGTGATGGCGGGGCCGATCTCGGTAAACACAGCGTATTCGGCCGTCGGAACCTTGGCCTCGGTCATGATCTGCTTGGCGAAGGCCTTGCTGCCTTCCAGTTCGGCGGCTTTGGCGGAAGGGCCAAACACGGCGAGACCCGCCTGTTCCATGGCATCGGCGATGCCGGCGACCAGCGGGGCCTCGGGACCGGGAATTACCAGGTCAATTTTTTCGTGCAGCGCGAACTTGACCAGCCCGGGGATGTCCGTAGCGGAAATGTCGACATTCGTGGCGTCGAGGGCGGTACCGGCGTTGCCCGGGGCACAGAAAACGGCCGTGACGCGGGGCGACTGCGCCAGTTTCCAGACCAGCACATGTTCCCGCCCCCCCTGCCCGACCACCAGAACACGCATGATTGCTCGCCATCCACTCTCTGATACCATACGCGGAAACCCGCTTCCCACGCGATTCGCCGGGGAGTATAGCCCTTCCGCCAGTGAGCGTCATTCGTGGCGGAGGAGTGCCTTGTCTGGGCGGGAACTCGCGTCCGAGCAGCCGGGTTTCCAAGATCCTGTGCGTGCTGCGGTGCGGATGTGCCTGAGGAAATTCCCTGACGCGTCGCGTGACACTCCAAGTGTCGCGGGACGGGTAGCCCAAAGCGGTCTGGAGGCAGCCGGTCTGTTGGCAGGCAGTGCCATCGCCAGCAAACTGCCTCAGCTCCGAACGGGGACCGACGATTGCCGGGGGCTCGTGCGAGATGGCCAGGGCTGGAGGGGAGAAAATCCCGATGTTCGGGCCTTTGTTGTGGCAGGCACCGAGTCGTCGGTGAAATGAGGCAAACGGCGCGAAGTTGCAGACGGCGCAGCGGGTGGTAGCGAAACCGATATAGAAGGATGGAAACTGTGTTTGAGACACTTGCCGTGGTGGGTGCGACCGGCGCCGTGGGCCGGATTATCGTCGGGTTGCTGGAAGAGCGCCAGTTTCCTGCGCGGAAGGTGCGCTTTCTGGCGTCAGCGCGCAGTGCGGGGACGCAAATCATGTATCGCGGCGAACGTATCACCGTCGAAGAGTTGACTCACGCTGCGTTTGCGGACACGGATCTAGTGATTGCCTCAACGCCGGATGATACGGCGGCGGAGTATCTCCCTTCGGCCGTGCAGGCAGGTGCAATTGTCATTGACGAGTCGGGTTATTGGCGGATGCGGCCCGACGTCGCGCTGGTGATTCCGGAAATCAACCCTCAGGCAGCGCTCGATGCCAAGGGGATCATTGCAAGCCCGAACTGTTCGACCACGCAGATGGTGATGGCGCTGAAGCCACTGCACGATGTGTCGCGCGTGAAGCGGGTGATTGTCAGCACGTATCAGGCGACCTCGGGAGCGGGTCTGCCCGGGAGTGCCGAGTTGCTGGCCACCAGCCAGGCGTCACTGGCAGGGGCGGCCATTGAGCCCAAGGTGTTCGCCCATCCGATCGCCTTCAATCTGATTCCGCAGATTGGGTCGAGCAAGGAAGCGGGCTACACGAGTGAAGAGATGAAGATGGTGTACGAAACGCGGAAGATCTTGGGTGATGACCAGATGCAGATCTCGGCCACCTGTGTCCGCGTGCCGGTGACCAACTGCCACAGTGAGTCGGTCTGGGTCGAAACGGAGCGGCCCATCAGCCCGGAAGAGGCAGCCCGGGTGCTGGACGCGTTTCCTGGTGTGACGGTCGTGGACGATTTGCCGGGCAAGAAGTATCCCATGCCGATGAACTGCGATGGCAGTCACGAGGTGTTCGTGGGGCGGATTCGTCGCGACATCAGCCATCCCAACGGACTGACCTTCTGGTGCGTTAGCGACAATTTGCGCAAGGGGGCCGCGACGAACGCCGTGCAGATTGCAGAGCTATTGGCGCAACATGGTGTGACCCGACGCCGCTAGCAGCGATCCCCCGCGGATCGGGTGTCGCACGATGGGACGCGTTGCAAACCGTGCCACCAGAACTGAGGCGGCGCTGGCGATTGACCAGTGTGAGTGAATCAACCCGCACGCGGTGCGCGTGCCAAGAGGGAGGGAGTTCGACGTGATGAATCCGTTTTCATATCGGGATGGCCGTCTGTTCTGCGAAGAAGTCTCTGTCGCCGACATTGCCCGCGAATATGGCACGCCGGTGTGGGTGTATTCGCGCGCCAAGCTACTGCACGAATATCGCGAAATCCGGGACGCATTCGCCGCCTGCAACCCGGTGATCTGTTTCTCGGTGAAGTCGAATTCCAATTTGAGCGTGCTGCGGACGCTGGCCGAAGATGGCTGCAGCTTTGATGTGGTCTCTGGCGGAGAGTTGTATCGCGTCGAAAAATCGGGGGGTGATCCGACGCGGGTAGTGTTTGCCGGTGTCGGTAAGACTGACGCGGAGATCCGCAGCGCACTGGCCAGCCGGATTTTGATGTTTAATGTGGAAAGCGAAGCAGAACTCGACAACATCGGTCGTATTGCCGGTGAGATGCAGGTGGTGGCACCGGTGGCGCTGCGGCTAAACCCTGATGTGGATGCCAAAACCCATGCCAAGACGACGACCGGCAAGAAGGGGAACAAGTTTGGCATGGACATCGAGCGGCACAATCAACTGGCCGCCAAGGTGCTGGCGCATCCGCACCTGGAACTGAAGGGCATTCACATGCACCTGGGTTCCCCCATCTACACCACGGACCCCTACGAACAGGCGGTGGCGAAGGCGGCGACTGTTGTACGGGAGTTGCGCGCGGCTGGACACCCCCTGACGTTCTTGAATCTGGGGGGCGGATTTGCCCTGAGCTATCGCCACAATGATGCGCCACCGGTGGCTGATTATGCCCGGGTGATTGTTCCCGCCGTGCAGGAAATGGGGTGTCAACTGGCGCTGGAGCCGGGACGACGAATCTGTGGCAACGCGGCCATTCTGGTCACCGAAGTGATCTATACAAAAAGGGAAGGTGGCAAGCTGTTTGTCATCCAGGACGGAGCGATGAACGATCTGGTGCGCCCGGCCATGTACGACTCATTTCATGCCATCTGGCCTGTGACGAGCGACCTGCCCCTCCCTGCAGATTTTGAAGCAGATGCTCCGGGGTGTGAACGGACCGACGTGGTCGGTCCCATTTGCGAGTCAAGCGACTACTTCGCCAAACAGCGGCCGCTGCCCCCACTGTCGGCGGGAGACCAGCTGGCCATTTTTAGCGCGGGTGCGTACGGCACTGTGATGAGCAGCAACTACAACAGCCGCCCACGCGGGGCCGAAGTGATGGTGGATGGCAGCCAGGTGCAGGTCATCCGCCGGCGCGAGACTTACGCAGACCTCGTGGCGGCGGAACTGTGACGCGGGCCGATCGTGGTCAGGCGGGTTACCCTTACCGCCGCTAGTCGGTTGTCTTTGGTTTCGCACGCAGTTTCTTCCAGACCACTTTGGCCGTGTCGGGAGCGACGCGGACCAACTGAGTCGAACGGATGTCGATCACAGCGATCCCTGTGACGGCTTTTTCCACGTACACGAATGGCAGGCTCACGCCGACCACGCGCAGCAACTCGCCGGCTTCCGAAGGAACCACCGTCAGGCGCACGACGTCGGTCGGTGCCAGCGCGTGTTCGCCGCAGGGCCAGAAGAACGAGGGGAACTCGAACGTCTGGACCAGTACGGAGACGAAGTCGCCGGCGGACAGGTCCTCGCCGGCGACAGTGGCCGAAAGCATGGTGGAAGTACGGGAGTGGCGAGCGGTACTCATAGTGCCTGGACAGACACCAGCAGCGCTCGTCATGTTCGCGCTGCCCTATTTGATGGCGAGAACGGCGTCGAGTGGTGCGTCGGTGATCGCGATGTCCACCTGCCGAAACCCGGCGGCGGTACAAAGTTGGCGATATTCGTCCGCTGTGCGTTCCTGCCCTTCGGTGCAGATGAGCATGTTGAGGTCCTGCAACTGGGCCCATGAAGGACCGTTTCGCGCGTCGTTGATGAGCTTTTCGGCAATCAGCAGACCTCCACCGGGGGGGAGTGCTGCGTAGATCCGTTCCAGCAGCCGGTGAATCTTCTCCGACGACCAGTCGTGGAGAATGCGACCGACTGCGTACAGATCGGCCGTGGGGAGTGGATCGACAAAGAAGTCGCCACCTTCGACGCGGACCCGCGCGGTGAGCCCTCGTCCGGAGACCATCTCGCGGGCGAGTGGAACGGCATCGGGGAGGTCGAAGACAATCCCCGCCAGATGTGGATACTGTTCGCAGGCGGCCATGGCGAGGTGTCCGGTGGCTCCGCCGAGGTCACAAAGAGTGTGAAAGCGCGACAAATCGACGGCGCGCACGACCACAGGGGAACTGAGCATGCCAAAGCCGTGCATGCCC
>JBGSIP010000442.1:0-4891 GCA_041742495.1 Planctomycetaceae bacterium | reverse complement strand
GCCGGCGCTGGCCGTCACGTCGGCCTCCCACTGGCGGGCTGCCGCGCCATCGCTGAGCATCGTGAACTCCGCCTCGGCCCGCGGCTGGGGCGTGTAATCCATGTCCAGTTCACGCACGAGAAACGCCCACATGTCGGCGATCTCTTCAATCTGCATCGCTGTCGGCTTGCCGCTACCATGACCGGCACGGGTTTCGATCCTGATGAGCGCCGGTTCCATGCCGGCCTGACATTCCTGCAGCCGCGCTGCAAACTTGAAGCTGTGTCCCGGCACAACGCGGTCGTCGGTGTCGGCAGTGGTCACCATCGTCGCCGGATATTTGGTCCCCGGCTGCAAATTGTGATACGGCGAATACTTATAGATCACGGGAAACAACGCCGGATCTTCCGACGATCCGAATTCGTCCACCCAGTAGCGTCCGGCGGTGAAGTTCTGGAAACGGAGCATGTCCATCACACCGACCGCCGGCAAACACGCGCCAAACAACTCTGGCCGCTGCGCCATGACAGCCCCGACCAGCAGCCCGCCATTGCTGCCGCCTTGAATCGCCAGCTTTTCCGGCCGTGTGTAGCCGGCGCTCACCAGATGTTCCGCCGCGGCGATGAAGTCATCAAACACATTCTGCTTGAGTGCCTTCATCCCACCCTGATGCCAGCGTTCACCGTACTCGCCGCCGCCCCGCAGATTGGCCAGTGCGAACACACCCCCCATCTCCATCCATGCAGCCTTGCTGATGGAAAACGTCGGCGTGAGCGAAATATTAAATCCGCCATACGCGTACAAGAGCGTGGGGTGACTGCCATCCAACTGCAGCCCCTTGCGATGTGCCACAAACATCGGCACACGAGTTCCGTCCGCACTTTGATAGAAGACCTGCTCCACCACGTAGTCGTCGGCGGCAAAGTCCACCGGCGCGCGGTGAATCAGCTCGGAGGTCCCCGTCAGCAGATCGTAGCGATAGGTCGACGGCGGCGTGGCGAAGCTGGAAAACGAATAGAACGTCTCTGTGTCGACCTGTCGTCCGCTGAAGCCGCCGGCGGAACCAATCCCAGGCAGGTCGACATCTCGCACATGTCGACCCAGCAGATCAAACAACCGGACGTGCGTGGACGCATCCTTGAGAGACTGCACCACAAACTGATTGCCAACAATCCCCACCCCTTCCAACGCCTCGTCCGATTCCGGAATGACTTCCACAAAGGCTTCCGGCCGTGGATCGCGAATGGACATGGCGATCACACGTCGATTCGGAGCGTTCAGATCGGTCTTGAAAAAGAACCGCTCGCCATCGTTGCCGACAAACGTGTATTCGTCGTCAAAGTGTGTGATCAAGTCAATCGGCATGCCGTACGGCTCCAGCAGATCCTTGACCATCACGCGGTACTTGTCTGCCGTCCCCTTCCAGACGGTGATCACCAGATAGCGGCCATCTTCGGTGACCGTCAGTTGATAGCCCCATTCCGGGTGATCGGGGCGCTCGTAAACCAGCACATCGTCAGTCTGGGCGGTCCCCACGCGGTGGTAGAAGATTTTTTGCTTGAGATTCAGACTCTGAAATGCTTCCCCTTCGCGCGGCTCTTCGAACCGGGAATAGAAAACGCCCCGTTCATCATGCGTCCAGGCCACGCTGGAGAACTTCAGCCATTCGAGCTTGTCCTCCAGCACGCTGCGCGACGCGACATTCATGATCCGCCAGGTGCGCCAGTCGCTCCCCCCATCCTGAATCGCGTACGCCAGAAACTTACCGCTGGGGCTGAACGAGGTATCGGCCAGCGCCACGGTCCCATCTGCGGACCAGCCATTGGGATCGAGCAGCACGCGCTCTTCGCCCCCCAGTCGATCCATCTCGAACAGGACCGACTGGTTCTGCAAGCCATCGTTCTTGGTGAAGTAGTACTTCCCGCCGATGCGCGACGGGGGCGACCGCTTTTCAAAATTCCAGATCCGCGTGAGCAAGTCGCGAATGCCGGACCGCTGGGGAATGGCCTCCAGATACGCATTCGTCACTGCGTTCTGGCTTTCGACCCACTTGGCCACCTCGGGCGAGTTGCGAACGTCCTCTTCCAGCCACCGATACCAATCCGGAACCTTCACGCCGTGATATTCGTCGACGTGATCGACGGTTCGTGTCTGCGGATATTTCAACGGTGCCTGCTTTCCCGGCGCTTGTGCGGATGACGTTGCCGGCCAAACGGCCGCGGCAACCACGATGACAATCCAACCCCCACGCATGATTTCTCCCACGCAGACAGAACAAACCCGGGTGGTCCCAAAAAAGCGTCATCACCATCGAGCGGCAACACAGTCGAGCGGCAACGCCATCGCGTAGCCAGACCGTCACCACTCGCTGCGGCGGCTGGCCGTTGTGCCGCCCTCAGCGACCGCGAGCGACCTGCAATAGTCTAAAAGGGAAAGCCCGCCAACCGCCAATCCGCGGCGACCTCAGTTTCCGCACGCGGCCACTTTGGGGGGGACCGGGACGACGAGCATCCCGCAGTCACAAACAAGGGCGCTGTTTCTCGGCTGCTGCCTAGAGTTCCCAGACCGCTCTCCCGCCGGTCGGAACTGGGCCGGCAGCGACCAGAATTCGACCCCGCACGGATCAATTGCCGGCGCTGGCGAGACCGGTCGATCCCCCGGGCCGGCCTTTGGGAAAACTTTCGGGTAACCGACCACCGCAAACGGTTTTGCATGGCGTTTTTTTCGCTATCATGACCTGCCAGACTCCTCTGGGGGCCCTTTCCTCCCGCATCCTTTCTTTGGTGGAATTTGCTGTGTCACGCGATCGACGATCGACCTGTCCTGTCTCCAGCGCGCTGGACATTTTTGGAGACAAATGGACCCTGTTGCTGGTCCGGGACCTGCTGGACGGCAAGAAATTCTACAAGGAATTCCTGGATTCCTCGGAAGGGATCGCGACCAACATCCTCGCCGATCGACTGAACAAAATGGTGGACGCCGGGCTGATCGAAAAGATCGCCTTCCCCAAGGAAGGTCGCGAAGGGTATCGCCTGACCGAGCGGGGCAAGTCCCTCCGCCCCGTGGTGAAATCGATCTCCACCTGGGGGGTTGTCCGCTGTCAAAGGGACCAAAGTCCGCAAATAGTGGACGCACGTCCCGAGGGGCATGCGGGCTTCGCATCGGCTGAATCTCTCTCCAGCCACCTCTAGCTTGCCAATCGGCACCAACCGGGCAAATTCGCGGCCCGTGCACCCACAGCCCTGCTTTGAAATCCGCCCGCTCCCGGGCAGCCCGCTCCCTCATGCCCCCTGCCCCACAGCGCCCCAGCTGTCACGGAGCGTCGGTTTGATAGGGCAACGGATCGACGGCACCTGCCTCGGCAAAGCCTTTGCGACGCAACAAGCAGGCATCGCACCGCCCGCACGACAGCCCTGAAGGAGCCGGGTCGTAACAGGTGTGCGTCAGTCGGTAGTCCACACCCAACCGCAGCCCTGCACGAATGATATCGGCCTTGGTCAGGCGAATCAGCGGCGTGTGGACCCGCCAATGCTGCGTCCCTTCCACTCCCGATCGCGTGGCCAAATTGGCCACAGCCTCGAACGCCGCGATGTATTCCGGCCGGCAATCCGGATACCCGCTGTAGTCCACCGCATTCACGCCGACAAACAGGTCCGCGGCTCCCAGACTCTCCGCCAAAGCCAGCGCCACCGACAAAAACACGGTGTTGCGGGCCGGGACATACGTCACGGGAATCGAGCCATCCATCTCTGTGGCGGTGCGATCCTTGGGGACCGGCAGGTCTGACGTCAACGCCGACGCGCCAAACCGCGACAGATCCAGCGGAAACACAATGTGACGCACCACACCCATCGCCGTGCAGACCCGCCCGGCCGCCTGCAGCTCAAACTTGTGTCGCTGGCCGTAATCGAACGTCAACGCCACCGGCGTAAACCCGGCTTCCCGCGCCAAGGCCAGCACTGTCGCCGAATCCAGACCGCCACTCACCAGCACCACGGCCGTCCGCTCCGCCGGCGCGTCTTGCGGTCCCGTCGTCGCTGCCGGCAAAGTCGATTGCTCCACGATGGCTGTTCCTTTTCCCCAACTGATCATTCCGCCGCACGACACGCGCAACAACCCACCCGGTTCCCCTGCCCACGGCCGCGCGGGCTGCGGGGTTCTCCAACCCCCAGGATGACTGCCGCAGAACCAGTATAACCGGAACAACCCGTCGGACAGTCTCGCCGTGACTCCGCCCGCACCCTCAATCATTTGGCAGCGCGGCCGATTCTGCCGATTGTTCTTCTAGCGGACGGATTCCGCCAGAGGTCCAGTCGCCACGCGGCGGGTACGCCCCGCCATTCCGCGCAGCAATCGACTCGACCTGCGACACTGGAATGTGATGTCAGCAAGGATGCCAGCCCCATGAACGCCGCCTCCAACTGCAGACTCGCCTGGTTGCTGCTGTTGACGCTCTGTCTGAGCAGCGGCTGCTTTTGTTCGCCGGCGCGCTGGTGCTATCACGACACCATTGATGATATCAGCGACCACAAGGTCTGCCTCGATCACCTCTACCGTCCCGGACTCGACATCAGCCGCGCGGGCATGCCCGATTGGTGCCAGTCGCGCTTCAATCGCCGACACGCGCCCTGCCGCTGCTGTGACGGATACTGCCGGCCGCCGTTGGCGGCCTATCCGGCTGAGTACACGTTGAAGTACCGTGCCGCGCAGGCCGAAAAGGCGCAGCAAAAGTCGACACCTCAGCCCACTCCAGCCGCCAACCGCCCACAGCTACCCGAACCGCAGACGTAGCATGAGTGGGAGTTTGACCGCCAACGCGACAGTGACAGTCGGTCGCCGGGCAGCGTAGAGGCCTGTCTATCGCAATGTGTCCGGTATCGTCTGGGTCACGTGGGGTGCCACGGCTGGCTTG
>JBGSIP010000441.1:0-4003 GCA_041742495.1 Planctomycetaceae bacterium | reverse complement strand
AAGATGCGGGCGATGCGGCAGGCCTTGCGAACCGCATTCACAAACTTGCCCCGCTGCACGGGACTGCCCATCGCGGCGTCCCCGACCGTCCCCGGCCAGACCGGCGCGACGAGCGAGCCGACCCTAAAGTTGTATTTTGCAATCAGATCGGCGATCCGTTTGAGATCGTCGTCGCTGGCGTCCGGGTCGGTGTGCGGATGGAACAGGAAGTAGTCGATGCCGTCGAACTTCTGTCCATTGACGGAGGCCTTGGCCGTCAGTTCGAGCATCCGCTCAAGAGAAATGGGCGGATGATCGGTCCCGGGTTCCTTCCCGACCAGACCGGGCCACATGGCATTGTGAAGCTTGGGAGCGGTGTGGGAATTGGCTGCGTGGGACATGGCTGTGCTTCCTGATCCTGAGGAGATATGAGTCAACAGACTGTCGCTGAATCGCGCGATGGATTGGCTGAGCGTCAGGCACCGCCTGATGCGAAAGTCAAATACTTTGGGTTCCACTGCTGGCTCGTCCAGCAGTGGCGATTGGGGTTCAATATTGCAAATGAGGTTCCGGCGGGCCGGGCGAGAGTTGTGGAATCGGAGTCGTGGCCGAATTGTCGCTTCTCGACAAGCACATTTGGAGTCACATGGTCTTGGCGTCAGGCACAGCCTGACCTACGCCGCTGAACGACCACAATGACCCGCAGCGTAGTCACGGCAGTCATAGCCTGATCCACAAGTCCCCTCACTGCTGGGCAAGCCAGCAGTGGCACCCTGTGATTTGTGCTGACTGACACTTGGCAATAGACGAACGACTACCGCTGCTTGTGTGCCCCCACTTCGGGAGCCTTCGGTTGCGCATCGGGACCAAAGTATCGCAGACCCACCAGTGGCGTGGTGCCGGTGTTCTCAAACGTCACCCCTTCACCGGCGCGGCGAGCCGACACGAAGACTTCGTCGTCGGTCATCTGGCCAAAGCGAATCATGGCGGGTGTTTCCAGCACCAGGCCGCCGATCTTGCCAATCACCTGCACGGTGATCCAGCCGTAGGCACCGCCGTCCTTGATGGTGCACTTGGCACCCGGTTCGAGCGTGAGTTCCTTGGCGGTGAACAACTGCTTGCCGGCCAGACGGCCGTAAACAATCCAGCGATCAACCCAACCTTCCCCTTGCTCGCTGACGACGGGCTCGAGGTAGTGGCTGTCCTTGAAACTGGGATCGACGTTGGCCTCCCAGTCGAGTGCGTTGACGATGTACTCGTTGTCGTTGTGGAACTCCGCGGGGAAATCCTTGGTCAGCAGCGAGCGCGGAACCGCCCTCCCCTCGACCATCGACTGATACATGCCGAACACATCGCTACCCCACTGCGGCTCATAGGTCAGCAGCGAACCAGGCGCGTGCAGCACACAGGGGGGAATCAGCCAGCCCGTCCCCGGTTTGAGGCGATAGGCCTTGGAGAGGTCCAGAATGCCATTGTCGCCATCGTTCCAGCGGTCCAGGCAGTCAATGACATCCTGCTTGGTCGTGCCGGGCTCAAAGCCCATGAATGTGTAGGGAAAGTTGTTGCCGATCGCATTGAGTTGCGGCGGGAAGTAATACGATTCCGGTTTGCCTTCCTGCCCCACCAGCTTGGCCTGCTCGGCACTTTGGTGCATGTGATGCGGAATGGGGCCCATGTTGTCGAAGAACTTGGAATACACCGGCCACTTGTGATAGGTGTTCCAGATGTGTTCCCCGACGATTTCCGCCTGCAGTTCCTCGATCGCTGCCTTCAGCGTAAAGCGTTCGCCGTTGTGCACGCAGTAGCTGAGACCTTCGTCGGGCGGAGCGCCTTCGTTGGCCGCGGGGGTGGTGGAACCAAACCAGCGCTCGTCGATCCCGCCGCGATGCGTGCCGAGGGCGTAATAGTCGGCCGGGTGCAGCTTCAGACGGCGACCGGGCTGCAGAAACGAGCGTGGCACCCACGTCGGGGCCAGACGCAGAATGCCTTCGCCGGCGGCCAGGGCTTCACGAGCCAGTTTGGTGACGTTTGCCATCTGCTGAATCCTCGCAAGATTGGGGCTGAAGTGCCGAGTTGAATTCGCGTGAAAGGTGTGCGTGTCCGACAGCCAGTCGCCGGGCTCAACACCGCTGGTGGCAGAGTAAGCCCCGGCCGTGGCTGCCGTGCGACAACAAAAATTCCCGCTGGACCGACTGCCGAAAATGATCGCAGCGGTGGGTCACTGTGAGCGGACGAACCCGCTGAACGGAACCGTGTCTGTCGTGGAATCCCTGTGTGCTGTGCATTCTGTGAGTCCGGCCGCAGAAATGTAAAGCCAACGCCAAGACACCGCCGACTTGTGACGGATCGGCGTCCGATTCTTCACAGTTGCCTACACGTGGTCACTTCCGTTGCCGAATCGCTGCGTCAGACCGTCAGAGGGCGATGCTCCTGGCCGGGTGGGTTCTGCCACAAAACAACTCGGCGGGAAATCCCCGCGGACTGCATGCCCCTCGGCTGTGGCTCTCGCAGCGCGGGGCTTCTGCGGGTGGTGAATTTGCTCCCCTGCCCCCAATACGCGAGAATGCTTGTTCGTGGTGGTCAGGAATGGTGACGGCGGATCTGTTCGAATTGGTCTGAGAAAAGATTGTTGACGATGATGCGCGTGGCGGTGATTGGCGGAACTGGCTACACGGCACTCGAGCTGATTCGCATATTGCTTCGGCATCCCCACGCCGAGGTGACAGCCGTGACCAGCCGCAGCGACACGTCGCGCGTCGCGGAATGCCACACGGCGCTGGCGGGACGGATTGATCTGCGGTTTGAGAATCTGACCTCCGAGCAGTTGTCGAAACGGGCCGATGTGGTTTTCACGTGCCTGCCCCACACGGCGAGCATGGAGGCGATTCCCACCTATCTGGCCGAGGGCCTGAAGGTCATTGACCTGTCGGCCGACTACCGCCTGAGCGATCCGGGGGTGTACGAGCAATGGTACGGCCACATTCACACCGATCCGACGCGCCTGGGCTCCACCGTGTATGGCCTGCCCGAGCTGTATCGTGATCGCATTCGTGGGGCGGCACTCGTGGCCAACCCCGGGTGTCACACCAGCACGGCGATTTTGGGCCTGGCCCCCCTGCTCCGCGAGAGGTTGATCGCTCCCGAGGGGATTTGCATCGATTCCAAAACGGGCGTTTCCGGCGCGGGACGCGCAGCGAAAATCACCAGCCTGTTCAGCGAGTGCGACGAAAGCGTGGTGGCCTACGGGGTGGGCAATCATCGGCACACTCCGGAGATCGACCAGGTGCTGTCCGACTTCAGTGGCCAGTCGGTGGAGGTGGTGTTCACGCCGCACCTGATTCCGATGGACCGCGGCATTCTGGCTTCGATGTACTGCCGGCCCGTCGGGAACCACTCGGTCGAACACTTGCTGGGTGTGCTCAAGGAATTTTACCGGCACGAGCCCTTCGTGCAGGTGGTCGATCACCTGCCGCGCACCCGCGACGTGACCGGGACCAACAATTGCCAGATCACAGTACGCGCATCGCGGGGCGTGGTGCAGGTTTTCAGTGTGCTGGATAACCTCACCAAGGGGGCCAGCGGGGCTGCCGTGCAGAATCTGAATCTGATTTGTGGCTTTGACGAGCGGGCCGGGCTGGTGGTGTGAGACAGGCCGCGCTGGCGGAACCTGTTTGTGAGGATTGCGGCAACCCCTCTGCCCTGCCTGACGTTGACGAATCATGAGCTTTTTTGAGGAATGCGCTGACATGCGACTGCCGGAGGGATTTCGAGTGAGCGGGACGCATGTGGGCGTCAAAGCGGGACGCACCACGAATGATCTGGCACTGTTTGTGTCCGATCGGCCCGCTGCCGCAGCGGGAGTCTTCACCACCAACAAGGTGTGTGGTGCTCCGGTGACCGTGTCGCGCGAGCGCCTGCCCCGCGGAACAGCCCGCGCGATTGTCATCAACGCCGGCAATGCCAACGCATGCACGGGTCAGCAGGGTCTGGCCGATGCGCGAACGATGGCGGCGGCCGTCGCGGC
>JBGSIP010000440.1:0-4691 GCA_041742495.1 Planctomycetaceae bacterium | reverse complement strand
GGTGAGCACCCAGAGCGCCACGAGCCAATCACGGCGATACGGTTGACGGGACACACCTGCCGGGGCGGCAGCGGCAGGCTCAGCGGCAGTCGGCACGTTCACCAGGCGGTCCTGCGATCCGTTCGGTCACTGGGGGATACTCCCGCATGTCGTTCACGCGACGACCGAACGATGATTCGCCAAACGGGATGTCGCGTTCAGTGAGCAAGCTCACGCAACGCGGCTGCATCGAGAACTGAAGTGCGATGCGTGGCACCACGACAAACGGCAGCGCCGCCGCCGATTTATGCCGACACTCACTCGCGCCACGGACTCACGATTCCAGACCTCGACACGAGACCGTTGGCATCCACAGCCAAGGACCTGCCAGAACATCATATCGCCACCTCCGATCGGCGAGGATCGAAGGTGGCGATGTCAGCAAATGACGATTCCGTGCCGACCTCCGTGAGCAGCAGCCAAGCCGCGACAATCAGCGATTCCGGCGTGCAGGCTTTGAAACCAGCTCAAACACAGCGTCTTTCGTTCCCCCGGCTGGCAACGTGTGTTCGCCTTCGAGATAGGTCGCCTCCTCACTTGTTTCGGACAAATACAGTTCAAACGTCAACGCATATTGCCCGGGCGCAAGTCCCAGGTCGGAGCCGCCGGAGAATTTGCCGTCCTTCAGCGGAATCTTGACGGTCATGCCGGGGCCGGAGGTTTCACTTTCAGCCTTGACGGTCGTCACGAGCACCATCCCCAGACGGGCTGGCTTTCCGTCGACGTTGACCGTCCCGCCGAATGGCTCCCCCGATGGCCCGCTCGCCGGACAGCCCGCTGCCAAGAGACACAATCCCAGCCAGCAGAGACTGGCTGAAGTCAAACGCGCAAGTTTAACGCATGTATTCCGCATAGGGTCCTTTCGCGGTCCCCAGAGTGAATTCAGAGCCTAGCCGTCGCTGCCGCCTGCTGGCGACAGCGACGCTTGTGACGTGCAAGCGGCAAAAGAAAGCCCGGGCAAGTCCCACCTGCGACAGATGGTGACTCCCGGGCCAACAGGAGAGTGACTCACTCGTGCTTAGAATTCACCCACCGGTGAACCGTCGCCGCGATTGCCGAGACGACCAAACGTGAACAGGTCGATGTTCTCCGAGATGAATCGCACACTGCCATCCGCGAGAACAAACTGGGCTCCGCCGCGGTGCTGCGAGGAGTAGCCATTCTGAATGGGCCCCCAGCCAGCCGCCGTCGCATTGTTGATGTTGGGAACCTTGTTGTTGATCAGTCCCCCCGTGGTGGCCATCGAATCGGAAATGCCGCAGCCCGAGCAACGGCACAGCCGGGGATCGCCATTCGCGGCGTTGCCGCCACCGGTCGCCATCCACAACGTGCCGGAGTTGGCTGCCGCATAGTCGGGCTGGCCTGGGTTGAACATCGCATTGGTCGGCCGAATCACGTAGTACTCCCACGCCCGCTCACCGACCATAATGACGTTGGAGGTTCCATCGGTGATGTCGCGAAAATTGATGCTGATGGCTGCCATGAACAGGCCATTCGCGCCCCGCCACTGCTGACCGTTGTTGTTGGTCGACGGGAAGATGTTCATCACGTTGTTGTTGGAAATCTGCCCGGCCGCGATGCCCGCACCGCGGTTGTTGCCCACATAGCTCGACGCAGTGATCCCACCACCAAACCGGCTCCCATTCATATTCGCGGTGCCAGGCGTACGACGGCTGTTGCGTGGCGGTGCCGTATCTGACGGGCAGCGGAAGCTCTCGACGGGCGATACCAGCACCTGATTGATGGCCTGTTCCGCAGCGGTCGTATTGGACACGGCACTGGTCAACGCCTGCAACGCGGTCTGATTGTTGATCGCCAGCGTGTCGAACTGTGGGCCCAGTTCCATGAAGGGGGAAATGTACGCGGCCCAAGTCCACTCGGGACGCCCTTCGGCGTCGGTCCCCTTGGCACCGTCAATCACAGATGCGGGGTCGGCCACTGCCGCTCCGGTGGCCAGCGTGGCAAACGGCGTGTATTCCCGCCCCATCCCCATGGGCAACACGCGGTACGTGTCGTGGTAGTTGTGCAAGGCAATCCCGATCTGCTTGAGATTGTTCTTACAGCTCGACCGACGGGCGGCTTCGCGTGCCTGCTGGACCGCAGGCAACAGCAAAGCGACCAAAATGGCAATGATGGCGATCACCACCAGCAGTTCAATCAGCGTGAATCCGGCACGCCGAACCCGGCTCCGCACCTGGCTACACATGTCTTTGTTCTCCAGAGATACCTAGAAAGGACGGGAAGAATGCCCGCTAACGCCTGATTGAGAACCGTAGGGTCGAAAGCTGACCCGAGGCAGCCGATACTGAAGCTCCCGAACCGGAAAACGGCTGCGAATGTCTCGATGTTGCTCGTCGGAGTTCGAGAAGTCAAGAAATAAGCGACGACCAATGGCCGGCGTTCCCGCCACGTCCGAGTGACGCCCGCAATCACAACTCCTCTTTTTTTGTCACCCAATCGCAGGGGACAGGCAGGTTTCGTGGCGGTCCTCCGCAGATCTTTCCCTTTCGACTCAGGCTCGGTGTCCTGGGCATTCCTCAGAAACTTCTTGCGTAACGGAAAATCAACGAAACTTTTCCGAAATCGGCCATTCCGGGCTGCCCATGAATGAGCACGCCCGTCCACTCCTGGTCCACGTCTCAAACCGACGCCGCCGGTGTGATGACTGGCGCTGACTGCGGGTCGAGCCCCCGCCATGCTGTGGAAAATCGTCGCACGCAGGGCTAGCATGCGAACTCAAACATCTTTCGATCCACGACACCTTGATTCAGGTCCGCCGCCAAGACGGTGGGGAGGCTGCGTATGAGCTCGCATCAACCAGTGGCTATTGCTCCGAACGCCTTTCGCCTGCTCTGGGCAGGCTTTACCGCGATTCTCGCAGCCGGAGTCGGCTTTGCGATTCGCGGAGGCATCCTCGATAACTGGGCCGCTGAGTTTGGTTTCACCAATTCCGAACTGGGCACCATTGGAGGAGCAGGATTCACCGGGTTCTGCTTTGGAATCATCATCGGCGGAGTGGTTGTTGACCGGATTGGCTATGGCAAGCTGGTGATTGCCGCCTTCCTGTTCCATGTGATTTCCGCCGTGATCACGTTTTTCCCCAACGCCACCATGCCGCGGGAAACGGTGTACTCCCTGCTGTTTTGGGGGACCTTCATCTTTGCCATCGCCAACGGCACTCTGGAAGCGGTGGCCAACCCGCTGGTCGCCACGCTGTTCCCGACCAAACGCACGCACTATCTGAATATCTTGCACGCCAGTTGGCCGGCTGGCCTGGTGCTGGGGAGCGCCATGGGCTGGGTACTGGACGACCAGATGCAGTGGCCCTGGAAATATCAACTGGCGCTGTTCCTGCTGCCGACTCTGGTCTATGGGCTGATGTTCATGGGGCAGAAGTTTCCGCTGTCCGAAGCCTCGGAACGTGGCTTGAGCCTGGGGCAGATGCTTAAGGATGTCGGCATCCTCGGTGCACTGGTGGCCTGTGCCCTGCTGGGACTGTTCTTTGTCGGGGTGCTCGATCCGGTGTTGAACGGGGTCGCCGATCCCAATCTCGCGAAGTACGTCGGCTATGGTCTCGCGGGAGCACTACTGATCGGCGTGGCGTTGATCACCAACTTCTCAATTGGGTCGTGGCTGCTGTTTGTGCTGTTCGTCACGCACGCTCTGGTGGGTGCCGTCGAACTGGGCACCGATGGCTGGATTCAAAACATCACCGGCAACATCCTGTCATCGGAGCAGGGGAAGATCCTGTTTGTCTACACGTCGATGGTGATGTTCGTCCTGCGGTTCTGTGCCGACTTCATTGAGAAGAGAATCGGGCTCTCTCCCATTGGCATTCTGCTGGTCTGTTCGGTGCTCGCCTGCGTCGGTCTGAACCTGGCCAGCCGCATTGAAACATACGCGGGAGCGTTTTTGGCCTTGGGCATTTATGCTCTGGGCAAGACGTTCTTCTGGCCCACCATGCTGGCCGTCGCCAGCGACCGCTTCCCGCGCACGGGAGCCGTGGCCATCAGCATCATGGGGGGGATCGGCATGATGTCGGCCGGGCTCATTGGCTCGGCCGGGCTGGGCTATGCCAAGGATCGCTTTGCGGGTGAGGCTCTGAAAACGGCCGACGTCGCCGTGTATGACGAATACAAGTCTGGAAAATCGAGCCAGTTCCTGAACTTTGGCGAAGTGACCGGTCTGGACGGCCAGAAGGTGGAAGAGATCAAGAAGATCGCTGCCGCGCAGCGGTCGGACGCCCAGAACAAAGTGATTGCCGCCAGCATTGCCGGAGATCGCAAGACTCTGGTTGCCGATTCTGCAATTCCTGCGACAATGGCGGTCATCTACCTGCTGCTGTTCTGCTACTTCCAGGCAATTGGCGGCTACAAGGCCGTCCATCTGCATGGCACGACTGCCGAGAAAATCGATCCCGATGACGTCGTCGATGGGCGATAAGCACCACCTGGCGTGGTGTGATCTGCGCCGATGACGCTTTGAAATTCCCCGAGAACCCCACGGCAACAGCGCTCGGTTGCCGTGGGGTTTCTTGTTTGTGTGGGAGCCAGGGAACGTGATCCGCGCGGGCCGCAGTGGTGGCCGGAGACGGGAATCAGCCTGCTTGCAGCGGATCGCGTTCGGTCTGGCTGGCGGTGACCGACAAGCCG
>JBGSIP010000439.1:0-3972 GCA_041742495.1 Planctomycetaceae bacterium | reverse complement strand
CGTTCGACCGCTGCGTCAGCCGTTCGATTTCCGCCGTATCGCGCGCGTCGAAAGCTGCCTGCAACTGTGCTAGCAGGGGCGAAGTCATATCGCGGTCTGGATCATCTTTCATCACGTCACTCACGCATCTCAAACTCAAGTGTTTGTAGGTCAGGCTGTGCCTGACGCAACGTCAATGTGACTCCAACTGTGCCTGTAAAACCGCGGTAAACCAGTCGGTTCATCGCCAGACGTGCCGCCTGTGCCGGACAACGAACCATGATTGACCTTCGCGTCAGGCACAGCCTGACCTACACGACTGCCTCATTCGTCTCGCGAGCTTGAGCGATCGGTCTGGCGAACATTTGGCAGCACGTCGCGGCTTTTCAACTCTTGCATCAAGGCCTGGCGGGCGCGATGCAGCCAGGTTTTGATGGTATTCACGGGGCAATTCAGGACTTCGGCAATCTCCTGACAGGACAGGTGTTGCCGATGAAACAGCACAAATGCTGTCCGATACTCGTCCTTCAACACCAGCAATGCTCGCTCCAGCTCTTCCGCCAATTCTACCGCGGGGCCGGCTACGACCCCGGGCAGCAACTGTTCTTCCATCGACAGCGACTGATTCCGCTTGCGCCGGGACAACGCCGTCCGACAGCGGTTGGCAGCAATGGTCATCACCCACGGCTTCAGCGGCCGTCGGCCGTCCCACTGGTCCAAATGGCGAATCGCCCGGATCAGCGACTCCTGACTGACATCTTCGGCATCGTGGCGGTGCCGCAACATCGTGAGACACAGCCCAAACACGTCACCTTGAAACTGCTGAACGAATCGGCGGACCGCTGCCTCCGCGCCCCGTCGGCAATCCGCGGCCAGATGGCGGTCCCGGGCGATCTGTGCAGCGGTCGAGTCGTCCCCATCGGGCGGGGAAGAGGCCGGATCGCTCTGGTTCACAACCGTGTTACCCCTCACCACGGCCGGCGGTTTCAGTCAACTGCCAAGTCCCGTTGGCATCCGGGAAAGTTTTCCCCAGCCAGGAATCCGGTCCGTGCCGTCACACTCTCCGGCAACCGTGCCCGCGGCTGCCGGCCCCTCGCGGGAGACAACGGGAGGCCTACAGGCTCCCCTTCGATGAGGGGATTCCCGTTTCGCGGGCATCGGCACTGATCGCCATCCGCAGGGCGCGGGCGGTCGATTTGAAAATCGCCTCGGAAATGTGGTGGCTGTTCGCCCCGTAGTGCAGCAACTGGTGAACGTTCGCCAGTGCGTTGGCGGCCACTGCCTGCCAGAACACTTCCACCAGTTCTGTATCGAATGTGCCGATTTTCGGGGAGGGGAACGTAAATCGCCCCACGTGCCACGCCCGGCCGCTCAGATCGACGGCCGAAGTCACCAGCGTCTCTTCCATCGGCAGCGTGAAGTGGCCGTAGCGGTTGATTCCGCGTTTGTCACCCACGGCTTTCAGCAGCGCCTGCCCAAAGCAAATCCCGATGTCTTCGACGGTGTGATGGTCGTCGACGTGCGTGTCTCCCCGACAGGTGACGTCGAGATCGATCAGGGAATGGCGGGACAGCAGGGTGAGCATGTGGTCGAGAAAGCCGACACCAGACTCAATCTTGCCCTTTCCGCTCCCATCCAGATTCAGCGTCAGATGAATCGCGGTTTCGGCGGTCTGGCGATCTATGGAAGCAGTGCGCACGCTCAATCATTCCTGGGCGGAGAGATCTGTCGGGAATCGCTGGCGGTCCGCGCGCGACGTTCAAGGCGGCGTCAGCAGGTCACCGCACGATAAGCACCGCTGCGTCGGACGTCTATGGGAGCCGGCTGCTGAGGCCGGACTGCCGAGCCGCCAAGACCCGATTGCCCATTCTCGGTTGCCGATTCCCGTCAGTTGGCCAGTGGCCACTAGCTGAGATTGGAACCGGTGGTCGAAGTGACCAATTGGCTGTCGAGCGCCTCCAGCAGTCGATCGACCTGCTCGTCGGTTCCCACGGTAATCCGGAGACCGTCTGCGCGTGGTCCCAGCAGGCGTTCCGCCCCGGGAAACCGCATGTAACGCACGAGCACTTTTTGGGACTTCAGAGCTTCGTAGATTTCGCGATGCCGACCGGTGGGATGCGTTGCCCAGATGAAATTGGCCTGGCTTTCCAGCACGTCGTAACCACGATGCCGCAATTCAGACGCCAGCCGCAGCCGCGTCACGCGGATCAAGGCCACATTCTGCTGCATCCAGTCCTGATCCTGAATGGCGGCAATGGCGGCGGCCAGAGCGATGCGGTCGCAGTTGTAACTGTCTTTGACCTTCCGCATGCCATCGATGACGTCTTTATGGGCAATGGCAAAGCCAAATCTCAGGCCAGCCAGGCTATAGGACTTGCTGAACGTGCGAGTGATGATGATGCGGTCGCCGTCGCGCCCGGTGAGCCGTTCTCCTAAATGCGGTTCATCACAGAAATCGCCATACGCTTCGTCCAGCACCAGCACCCCCTTGTCGGGCATGGCAGCCGCCAGATCACTGTGACTCCAGACATGACCCGAGGGAGAATTCGGGTTGGGCAGAAACACCACCTTGGCCGCTTCGACAATTGGCCGAGCCTTGAGCGCATCGATGGACCAGTTGGCCCGTAGAGGAATGTGCGAAAACTGGGCCCCCTGAATTTCAGCCAGCGTTCCATACAGGACATAGCTGGGATAGGGGAACGCAATCTGGTCGTTGTTGTCGACAAATGCGCGAAGGATCAGCGTGAGGTTTTCGTCGCTGCCGTTGGCCGGGAGAATCCAATCGGGATCGATCTTGAGAACTTCCGAAGCCGCCTCCCGGAACTTGTCGCCCAGCGCGCTGGGGTAGCGATTCAGCGGCCCTTCCGCTGCTTTCTTGATGGCTTCGATGACGCGCGGCGAGGGAGGATATGGGTTCTCGTTGGTGTTGAGTTTCGTCCACCCGTCATCTTGTGGCTGCTCGCCCGGGACATAGGCGGCCAGGCGTTCAACGTCGGGACGAAACAGACTCATGGGCCACGGCATTCTCTTCAAAACAACACGTGCGACGGCGAATTGTAGTCCGCGGAACGCACCGCCTCCAGACTTTCTTCCCACTCCCCGCGTGACCGCCCGATCCGGCGATGGCTCTCGCGAAGGGCTATTCAAACAGACCCGGTTCGTCCCCCGCGGCGTCTTTCTTGCGGCTGCCGCGACGTTTTCCGGCGGTTCCGGGCTGGCTTTCGATGGTGGCTGTCGCATCGAAAGGGGCCACTTCGACCGGTTCGGCGGTCCCGGAAATGACAATTTCGATCCGCCGTTCCGCATCATCCAGTTGTGAGAAACAACCTTTCAGCAACCGCGTTCCTCGCTCGAACGCCGTCAGGGATTCTTCCAGCGACAGTTCCCCCCCTTCCAGACCAGCGACGACGAGTTGAAGTTCGCGCACGGCGGCTTCAAATGCCGGCGGAGGCGTCGACTCGTGAGTCTGGCTCCCGTCGGTCGCCGAGGCGGGTCGTTGCATGTCAGACTCCTCTGTGAACTGGAATGACGGGGAACTGGAATGACGGGGCAGGTAACCAGGCAGATGTCGCAGGGCAGAACCAAGAGCCGGAATCGCCAGTACCACGGAACACCCCGGGAGGGCGAAAGGCTACCTTAGGGGGGCGTGGATCTGCCGGGAGGAGCATGTTGGGCGAGCCAATCGGCCAGGTGCATCGCAATGGCTGTTTTGGCACCGTTCCACGTGGCCAGAGTGTCGCCGTTGGGCCCGAGTAATTCCACCGAGTTGTCTTCCGCTCCGATGGCGGTGGGGCGATTGAGGACAATCCAGTCGCAGTTCTTTCGCCGCAGTTTCTGCAGCGCGTTTTCCCGTTCGTTCTGGGCTTCGAGGGCAAATCCCAAAATCCACTGCTGCCGCTTTTGAGCTCCCAGATGGGCCAGCACGTCGTCCGTCTCGATCATTTCGATGGTGATCGGCCCCCCCGTTTTGGACATCTTGCCCGGGAGTTTCTG
>JBGSIP010000438.1:0-7904 GCA_041742495.1 Planctomycetaceae bacterium | reverse complement strand
GGCCCGAGCAAACTTCCCCTGGCACTGGGGCTCCGTGGCGGGAATTCGTCAGGGCTGAGGCGTTAAGTTCATGCAGGCATAGACTTTGTGGGATGCCTTGGGGGCTCCTCAATCGAGTTGATTCGCAACCGGGAATCGCGTATTCTCTTTCCTCTGGTCGCTGCGGGAAGCCGTCTCACGACACCGTGAGGCAGACTCAGCCCCGCGAGGCCACGCAACGGCAGCACGTCAATTTGTGGTGTCGTCGCCAACCTGTGCGGCGTGAACGCTTCGGCGTCATCACGCAGCACGGCTATTCAGGGGCAGGTAGCTCAGTCGGTAGAGCACAGGACTGAAAATCCTGGTGTCGGGGGTTCAATTCCCCCCCTGCCCAATGCGGAATGGTGTGCATGTCGCGGAATGCGGGGCGTGGTGACATGTTTCGGGATTCTGCGGCGATGCTGGATTCACGGACCGTTGGCACAGTCGGCTAGCGCGCTTCCTTCACACGGAAGAGGTCAGAGGTTCGAGTCCTCTACGGTCCATTTTGCGCTTTGATCGCCCTGAACCCTCTGGTGTTGCCAGAGGGTTTTTTGTTGTCCGAAGGTGATGTGTGACAACGGGTTGCGGCGAGCCAATCACGGTTTCCCCGCTGTTTTTGCCAGGGCGGGTTACACCGGGATTTACACCGTCTGGAGCCAAAATTACACCGGCAATGACACCGGATTTCTCCCCGTTTGACGCTACTTTCGCGGGTGAAATTACACCGGCACCGGGGGGGAATGTAGTCTGCGGCGGTCTGATCCCACCCGGCGAAGTCTGTTTCGGCCACGGCATCGAGGACCGAATCCTTCTGGCGCACGTAGTGCCGTTCCAGGATCGTGATCGAGTTGTCGACCATCTTGCAGACTTGGGCAGCCGGGAAATTGCTCTGATAGTGCGTTCCTGACAACGCTACGGCTGCGCCAGAGACTGTATCAGGAGAATCGAGGAGTCGTAGCGTGTCATTCATTCTCTGGCCAATTGAAACCGGCTTCTCACGGCGACGCGGCGGGGCCATGAGTAGCCCGGCCGAAACCGGGTAAGAGAGCTCCGAGCGATAATCGTGGTGTTACGAGGTGGAATGCTGGCGCTTCGACCCGCTTATCCTCGGCCCGGTCATGTGTATGCCCACAAATCTTGAATGCATAGGGCGGGTGTCGCAGGCGAGCACGAACACATCTCGCATGTTTGGCGCGTCGCCATCACATGGGATACCGTCGCGTGAGCATGAAATCATTCGACATGTTCCCGGGCAGATCGTGTGCGCGAACGCCCTTCGACGTGTTAAAGCCGTTTACGACCACGCCCCCGGTTTGACGATTCGAGTCGGGCACTACACGTTGACTACCCAACATTCTGTCGAGCCATCGCCCGGAACAAGCGTGCTGGTGCTGAGTGCAAGAGTCGCCAGACGATGCTGATCGGTCGACTTCCTTCGTGCGAGAAATGCTCGCACGGCCCGAGAAAGACATAGGGAGCAGATAGACCCGACGGCAGAGACCTAGTTTCGCGGACGAACAGCAGAGGTGTGTATCCCATACTCTGGTGATTGACGTATCTCCGGCCGGTCGGAGAATCCACTGAGGTGTTGCTCTGTGATTGCCAGTGGAATTGATCGTGTGAGATCAAGTAGTCCTCGTACATCGTTGTTGGTGAGTAGTCCTCTTCGGTCTTCTGCAGTGTGACGAAGAAAGCGTCGACCTTCGTTCGAGAAATGTGCAGCACGCCTTCTCGGTGGTCTGGGCGGTGCTCCATTGTCCAGTGTCCGAGCCCGACGAGTATCTCATCTCGCGTATAAGCCGCGTGGATTGTCAACGGGCCTGCTACTTGTGGAACGCGGCCAGCGCGATGCGCCGGGGCATGGCGGAGTCGGTATTCGAGAATGGCGCGCAAGTCTCGAATCGCAGTTGGGTTCTGTCGTAAACGTGCTGCCGCCCTCTCCAACGCCCAGCCCTTGCCGTCATTTGCCCAGAGAGTAACGTGGAGCATCTCTCCAAGTCTCATGTCGCAGGGCCGTCCGTCCAGCAGTTTTAGCCATTGTCGAATTTGGTCCGCGCAGTCGACGTGAGTAACTCGACGTATGCCTTTTGCAAGGCGATCTTCGTCCGGATCCCTCGATGCGTCGGACAATCCCGCATCGGCAAGGAGTCGGTTCCACGAGCCCCGTTTCAGAATCTCGTCAAGGGTTGTGTCAAAGTAATCCAGGGTCTGTTCTATTGTTGGAGCACGACCGAGATAGCGTGCCAACTCGCGGAGGCTGCCAATCATGCGTGGCCTAAGCAGCCTGGCCGACTCCCGAACGTTGTCCAAGACGCGCTGCTGAGCAACGCGTTCGAGTTGAATCACGCAACCACTCGGGAGGTGGGGGAACTGGTGTTCGATCTCTTGGTCAAGTCGGGTCTCCGGCTTGCTGCTCAAGGCACGAAAGCGCGAGGCGAATCGGAACTCACGGCGTTGGGCTCCGATGAAATCGAGAACCGTCAGACATTCCTTATCCTCGTGTTGCCGCAAACCGCGTCCCAGTTGTTGCAGGTAAACGGTCAGGCTTTCTGTCGGCCTTAGAAACAACACCGTGTCCACTTCGGGGATATCGACCCCTTCGTTGTAAAGGTCGACGACGAAGATGAAATTGATTTCACGATTGCGAAGCTGATCCTGCACTGCGCGGCGGAAATCGTCGGGCGAATCGCTTGTCAACGCAACGGACGGAACGTCATGCTGTTGGAAGTATCGAGCCATGAACTCCGCGTGGGTTTTGCTGACGCAAAACCCCAGTCCGCGAGCGTCCCGGGGATTCAGCAGGAATTGCTGGACCTTGTCTAAGATAAGTCTCGCGCGAACGTCATTTCCCGTGTAGAGGCTATCGAGTTCCTCCGCGCGGTACCCACCACGCTGCCACGTCAGACCATCCAGGTCGACCGCGTCCGAAACGCCGAAGTACTGGAATGGGCAGAGCAACCGCCGATTGATCGCATCCGGCAGTCGTATCTCCGCGCTGGTACGACCGCCGAACCAGTGGAGGATGTCCAACTGATCGGAGCGCTCGGGCGTGGCGGTCAGCCCTAACAGGATCCGGGGCTGGACGTGATCGAGCAATTGTCTATAGCTTGGCGCAGCGGCGTGGTGAAACTCGTCGACAACGATGTACTCGAATTCCTCAGCACTTCGCTTAGAGAGGTCACGGGAGTTATAGCTCTGAATCGAGCAGAACAGGTGAGTGTCCTGGTCCGGGTCATGGCCGCCGATCAACAGATCACCAAAGTTCTGATCTCGCAGCACGCCGCGGAATGATCCGAGCGCTTGTCGAAGGATTTCCTCGCGATGGGCGACGAATAGTAGTGAGGGTTTGCGGCCTAGCGACCGGCAAATGCGGGCATAGTCGAAAGCCGCGATCATTGTTTTGCCCGTCCCGGTCGCGGCAACGATCAAATGACGTTGCTTCTGCTGGACTTCCCGCTCGGCTGCAAGCACATCGAGAATCTCTTCCTGAAACGGGTATGGTCGCAGGTCAAATGTGACGGCTGACTCCGGTTCAGAGGCAGAGGCCCGCTCGTGGTGGATCGCTTTTCGCAATCGATCAGGGGCATCCCCACGATATGGCTGAAACTCGTCATCCTGCCAATATGTCTCAAACGTCGCAGTGATCCTGTTCCAAAGGTAGGGCAACTCGTACTGGCTGATCTTGGTCGTCCACTCCAGCCCCTCCGACAGGGCGGCATTCGACAGATTGGCCGATCCAACGTAAGCACTTCCGAAACTCGTCTCGCGGTGAAACAAGTACGCCTTGGCGTGTAGTCGAGTCCGTTTCGTGTCATAGCTGATGCGAATCTCTGTGTTGGGCAACTCGGCGAGTGCGTCAATCGCCTTGGGATCAGTCGCTCCCATGTAGCTCGTAGTGATGACCCTTAGCCGAGGGCCAGTCCGTCCCCATCGTGTCACGAGCTGACGGAGATCGTCCAGCAGGACGCGGAGTCCACTCCAGCGAATAAATGAACAGAGGATGTCGATTCGGTCCGCGGTCGCGATCTCTTTGCGCAATTGACTCCCCAGACTGGGGTCGAGACGTGTTCCGGTCAGCAACGCAGACCGTGCCAGTGGGGTATCTGGCCGGTTCTGTGCGGAATCATGGGGTCGAGCATGAACCGCAAGCAGTCTCCGCAATGGAGTGGCGATACTCAGGCGATGCGTCCAGTCCTGTCCGAGTTCTTCACCTAGCATCCCGACGATGCGTTCAACCAGTCGCTGCTGCCGACCAGCTGCTTCTCCACCTCGGAGGGTGGCGAGGCCGTTGGCCAGGATGTGTTCGAGAAACTGGGAAATGACGGCATGAGCATCTTCAGCATCCACCGGCGCGAGTGCGTACAACCGCGGGTCGCCCATCGTCTCCAGCTCTTCTTGCAGAGCTAGTGTCAACAGCTGCTCATACAGGCCCGGCTTCATCGAATCTGGACACTCCTCAGCTCTACTAACCAGCCAGCGAAGGATCCTCGTCCAAACGCTTGTGGTGTCCCGGAAAGTGTAGCGTGAGCCGCCACCGTTAACGATCTGCTGAAGACGTTTGGTCACAGGGCCGGTGTAACGCTTCACAAACCACACAAACAAAAAACACCCCTGGCCTGACTGCTCGAACCAGGGGTTTCGATGGGCTTGGCTGAGCGGATTGCAGCAGGGTTGCTTCCACTTCGGCCGCAAAGCGACCGGCATCGCTGGACAGGAATGTGGCCATCACCGCGAACACGGCGTCACTGAAGCCACCAATGTTCAGAATGTCGCTGCGCTCCGGTGTCTGCGCCGTCGGGTAGGGCTGCACGTCGATGCAGATCAACTTAGGCCCCCTGAGTCTCGAGACCCTGGAACTCGGGCTGATTCCGCACTCACTCGAACTGGCTCAAGTGGCGTACGAAGAACCGTTGCCATTCTTCCAGGTGTTTCTGCATTGCCATTCGTGCGGTGTCTGGGTTTCTGTTTTTCAGTGCCTGCAAGATTTCCCGGTGCTCCGCCGCGGCGTGAACCAGCACCGCGGGATTTGTGTGCGTGCGGTTGAACACGCGATGCAACAGGCGATAGCGATTGACGTCCTGCGCGAGGCGTCGGCTGCCGCTGGCATTGGCGATGGCCGTATGAAATCGGTCGTCGATGGGAATCCACAACTGGAGCGTATTTGCAGCGTTGACGTGCGCCTCAAACGAATCGGCATCGTCCAGCAACTCTTGGAGCGTCTGCAAGTCCATGCGGGTGGCGGCCTTGGCGGCGGCTTCGGTCTCCAGAATCCGCCGCATCTCGTAGACGTCGAATACGTCGTTGCTGGAAAACGAGATGACCACCGGCCGACGATTGGCGGGCTGGGCCACGAGTCCGTCTTTTACGAGTTGGCCCACCGCCTCGTGGACGGGCGTCCGACTGACGTCCAGACGTCGGGACAATTCGACTTCACTGATGGACTGTCCAGGCTGAAGTTCACCGGCCAGGATCATCTGCAGCAGCGATTCATACACGTTCTCGCTCAGTCGCGACTTGTCGGCGGGAGACGCGGCGGAGCTACCCGGGGGGGAGTGGGGTTGGGCGTCCGGGGAGGTCGGCCGCGAGTTCTGGGGCCGTCGTGCATTCATGAGACTGCTTTCACACACTCCTGTGGGGAAGCGGGATGCTGCCCGTCCGGCTGCGAATCTCTGCCAGTCGTCGCGGGTGCTGGCAGCCGGGTTCCATCATGTTCGGGGAGAATAAGTTTCTGAAGTAGGATTTGACAGACCGCAGGCACTGGGCATAAAGTGCATGCAGATGCAATGTAATGCATGCAAGGGGTGTCTGTTGACTGCGTTGCCCAGACTTCTGGCGATTACGATGGGGGATCCTGCCGGGATCGGCCCCGAGGTCACCCTTCGCGCCCTAAATGACTACCGGTCTGAAACTTGTGTTCCCGTTGTCTATGGAGACGCTGGTGTGCTGCACTCCGCAGCCACCCTCTGCGGAGTGGCCGTTCTTCCTGTCGTGAAGAGCGTGCATGACATTCCGCAGCTCATCGCCGGGGGGGCGACCGCAGCGGTCCTGCATCTGACGGCGCTGCAGGAGAAGGTAGACCCAGGGGTGATCTCGGGGGCCACAGGTCGGGCCGCGTATCACTACATCACCACGGCAATTGAGGATGCACTGGCGGGTCACGTGGCGGGAATCGTCACGGGCCCGATTCACAAAGGGGCATTGCGCGAAGCAGGCGTGCCCTATCCGGGTCACACTGAGATTTTTGCAGCGCTGACGCAGGCCGATCGTGCCTGCATGATGCTGACGTCGCCGGAGCTGACCTGCTCCTTCGTGACGACGCACGTGGGGTTCGTCGATGTCCCGGCGCTGTTGTCTGTGGAGCGCATTCTGGATGTGATTGAGCTGACGCACGATGCGATGCGGCGGGTGAGGGCACGCGATCCCAGGTTGCTCGTCTGTGGATTGAACCCGCATGCTGGTGAAAGCGGGTTGTTTGGCCGTCATGAGGAAGAGCACTGGATTGCTCCGGCTGTGGAAATGGCCCGGCAACTCGGCATGAACGTGGAGGGCCCTGTGCCTCCAGATACGGCCTTTATTCGGGAGCGGCGTGCGACCGTGGACGCCGTGATCTGCATGTATCACGATCAGGGACATATTCCGCTGAAGGCGCTGGCGTTTGACGTGGCTGTCAACACCACGCTGGGGCTGCCAATCGTACGCACGTCGGTCGATCACGGCACGGCCTGCGACATCGCTGGAAAAGGGATCGCTGACAGCCGCAGCATGGTGGCGGCCATTCGACTGGCGGAGCGGCTGATATCGGCTCCCGGAGCCGCCGGTGCCCTTCCGGCTCACGCCACGGCTGCTGATCGGGGGGCACGATGATTGTCGTGGTGGCCGATGATCTGAGCGGCACTGCCGAAGTCGCGGGCTCTGCCTGGCGGTGCGGTCTGACCGCCGAAGTGCAGGTTGGGCATGTCGCGGCGTCCAACTGCGATGTGCTGGTGATCGACGCCAACACTCGCAGTTTGCCGGCCGTTCAGGCCGCGAGAATCATGTCGGAGCTTTCGCGGTCGGTGGCACAGCTTGAGCCGTGCTGGATTTATCAGAAGGTCGATTCGCTGTTGCGGGGTTCGGTCGCGGCCCAGGTGCGCGCCATGGCAGAGGCTGTGGGGCTGCCCCGGTCTCTGATTGTCAATTCCAATCCGCGCAAGGGACGTTGCGTGGTGAACGGAGAGCTGCTGATTCACGGTCAGCCGCTCCACAAAACTGCTCTCGGACAATCGACAGAGTGTCATCGCCAGTCGTCGCAGATGTTCGACGTGCTCGGCTGTACGGCGGACGAACTGGAGGTTGTTTCGTCGCAAGCCGGCCGAAACGGGTTGCCGCTGGCCGTGGCCAATGTGGCTGACTGGCGCGGCTTAAGCGGCTGGGCCACGGAGGTCGATGACGGCACGCTGCTTGCGGGCGGGGTGGAATTCTTTGAGGAACTGCTGCGGTTCCGCGAACAGTTGACTCCCGTTCGTCTGGATCAGCCGTTGAGCTGGGACTCGCAGACGCTCGTGGTCTGCGGTTCCGCCTCGGCGTGGGACGAGCGACGCGCGTGTTACGCGCGCCTGGGAGCCAACGTTCTGCTGGTGACCCCCGGTCAGGCGAATTTGCAGCGTGAATTGCGGCTGATGCTGGAGCAGGGAAGCAGTTGTGTGGTGGCTGTGTCCGATGCGATCACCACCCGGCAGGAAGCTGATGCGACACTCGAAGAGTTGCTGGAGGCGGTCAATGTGCTGCTGCCCGAGTATCCGATGGTGATGCTGTGGGTCGAAGGGGGGCAGACCGCCTCGGCGCTGGTTCGCAAACGGCGGTTGCAACGCCTGCGGGTGATCGCCAACCACGCGGATGGGGTC
>JBGSIP010000437.1:0-4149 GCA_041742495.1 Planctomycetaceae bacterium | reverse complement strand
GGAATGATCTGCCCGCAGACACCAACTGCCTCGCGGCGGGTGTAAGTGAAGTAGTTTCCGCGCACGGGAATCGTGTCGCCGTGCAGCTTGTCGGCCCAACCGGCGTAATATCGCAGGGTGTCGATAACCAGTGGAATGTCGGCGGTGCGGGCATCGCGAATTGGCTTGCCGTTGTCGAGTGTTTCGAGCGCCGCCAGTTCGTCGGCGTGCTGTTCCAACAGATCCGCCAGGCGATTGAGCAACCGCCCGCGGTCACGGGCATCCATCCGCGGCCATGCGCCGGATTCAAACGCCCGCCGCGCCGCCTTGACGGCCCGGTCGACATCTTTCTCACCCGCCTTGGCGACATCGGCAATTTTCTCTTCCGTCGCCGGATGATAGGTGGCAAACGTCTCGCCGCTGGCGGCGGCACACCATTCCCCATCAATCAGCAACTCTGTGCGGCGGACCTGAGGTGGGGTAACCGATGACGAGGGCTGGGTCAGCGTGGCCATGCGAGGCTCCTGTTCCGGACTGTCACGAATAGTGTCACGAAGGGAAAACGCAGATCAACCGTGCAGCGGGCCGCTCAATCGGAAGCTGGTCTCACCCGCTGGCGAAACTCTCGACCCCTCGCCGGCGGGCGAGACTTCCCGCCACAGTGCTGCGGCGGTTCACGGTGGTAACCTTCAGTCTACGCAGTGACCCGCGGCCGCAACAGTCTCTCTGTGCGTGCAGCGTTCGAAGCGCGCCAGTTTCTGCCGAGTCCCGGCGCGCAGTTGTGGCCCGTCGATCCGCGTTCGACTCCTGACGATGGGACTTCGCCAGCGGTTCAGCCCTGCCGCTCGTCGGCCGTCAGGCGATCTGCCAACAACCGTCCGGTCACGCTCAGGGCGAGTTCGGAGAGACCCAGAGGAGTCACCCATTGTGTCTGCATCACTCCGTCGTTGGCCAGGAGGCCGGTGTGCGAATGGGCGAGCACGCACACCAATTGAATGCGATAGCGGGTCACTGCATGCTGCCTTACGAAGAGCACGCGATCCAGCAGCGTGTCTGGCACAATCGCGCCGGCAGCCGTGGCGATTTCGCGCCATTGTGCGGCAGTACAGGGCCCGCGTGGTTCCGCAGGAAGATTCAACAGCGGTCGTGTGCCGCGGGGTGCGCGGGACTTGTGCCGTGACCACAGCGACAGCTCCTGCCAGTTGTCCCCCGACAGTGGACCGCGCACAAAATCCCACAATCCCGCCCACCGCTCGCCGGCCGGTCGCTGCCGCAGCAGGAATTCTCCCCGCGAGTTGCGAATCGCCACTGAATATTCCAAGCAATCGGTGATGGCAGCCCGCGGCTTGAGCACGGGGATTTCAGCCTGACAGCCCTGTTGCGCGGCCTGGCATAGCGTCAGCACCGGGCAATCGCTGCAGCGCGGGGCTTGCGGTGTGCAAACCGTGGCACCCAGATCCATCAGGGCCTGATTGAACTCCCCGGCACCCTGCGCGGGAACCACGGACTCCGCACACGACCACAGCGTTCGCTGGGCGGCCGTTGTCGTCAGATCCTCACGACAAGCCATCAGTCGCGCATACAACCGTCGCGTATTGGCTTCGACAATTGGCGCGGGGAGATCAAACGCAAACGAGGCAATGGCACCGGCCGTGTAACGCCCCAATCCCGGCAGCGAGGTCAGCAACTCCACATCCCGCGGAAAGCTCCCCTGATGGATGGTCTGCAGTTCGACCGCGGCGCGATGCAGGTTGCGTGCGCGGGTGTAGTATCCCAGTCCTTCCCACAGCCGCAGCACATCGTCCAGCGGTGCGGCCGCCAGCTCGGCCAGTGACGGAAATCGGGCGAGAAAGCGGTCCAGATAAGGGACCACTGCAGCGACGGTGGTTTGCTGCAGCATGATTTCACGCACCCAGATGCGGTAGGGGTCCCGTTCGTGACGCCAGGGAAGTTCGCGTCCATGCTGCTGATACCAGCGACGAATTCGCTGGTGGAAGGCGCGTCGCCAGGCGGTGGAACCAAACGGGGGAGTGGCTGGCATGCAGGTCGGATCAAAGGTTGGCCTTCGTGATCGCGGTGATCGCGAGGTGCCGTTGGGCAGTGACCGGAGAAGAACGTTCCAGCGGGACCCGGCGAACATGTTCGCAGAGGTTTTCGCGATCAGTTGCGGCGATGTTGCAAAACACGGTCGAGTTCGGGCAGCGCCGCCCGCGCCGCGCGTCGCCCCTTTTCAATGAGGTGATCGGCCCGGGAGAAATCGAACCATTGAGTATCGTGGACTTCGGGACGAATCACAAAGCGAGCCGACTCCCGGGTCTGTTTCCGCCAAAAATTTTCGCCGATCTCATCAATTCGTACGAGGGCGTCAATCGCCGTGCGGCACTTGGGCAGGTGTTTCACATCGGCGCTCACTTCGACCGCCACGACGGGCGATCCGCCATATGCGGCTGCAATGGACGAGGGGAGCGAATAAAAGTTGCCGCAGTCCACCAGTTGCATGTCCCCCCAGGGGACGGGAGGAAATATCCCCGCCAGCGAGGCCGAGCCTTTGACGGCGGCATGCAGCGAGCCCTTTTCGAGCACAACGACATGGCCGCTGGCCAGATCGGCGGCCACGATGGCGAGTGGAAATCGCGCGTCCTGCAGGACGGCATCGGGCAGCAGACGCGTGACCACATCGTGTAGAAGCACTCCCGGCAGCATGCTCGGCTGCGCGATCACCCGATGAAATAGCCGATTGGCTGCCAGATATTGCTGCACCTGTGCAAACCACGCAAACAAGCCGTGCGCCGCGGTGTCGTGGGCCGCGCTGGGGGAACCAAACAGTGTGCGTTGATGCCGCTGGAATTCACGCGACATGAGGTATTGAATGGCACGCCGCTGCACACGGCTGGTATCGGCCTCAAACCCGACCAGCCCCGCGACGAGGGCACCGATGCTGATCCCGACGACACGGCGGATACGGTAGCCGGCCTGTTCCAGGATTTCGATCACGCCCAGATGGGCCAATCCTCGCGCTCCACCACCTCCCAGCGCCAGTGTGATGTCCGTCATGGAACTGATGACTCCGGGAGAACTTCGGTCGACTGGGCAGTGGGCAAAGACGCAGGAGGCTCACAGCGGACCATGGCGGGCGAGTCACCCGTTCGGCGGGCGACGCAGGCCTGCAGCAGCCGGTGGAAGTTGATTCGGGGACCCCGCGAACTAGAATCGAGCCGTTCGACCGGACGGCCGGGCCACCGGTCAGGTGATGTTTCAACGCAGATTCCACAGCATCGGAAAGAGATCGTCAGATGTCGATTCAAGTTGGTCAACCCGCTCCCGATTTTGAAGTGCAGGCCTATTTTCGCAACAAGGACGGTGGAGACGGCCAGTTTGGACCGATCAAGCTCGCCGACCTGAAGGGGAAGTGGGTCTGTCTGTTCTTCTATCCGCTCGATTTTACGTTTGTCTGCCCGACCGAGTTGGTGGCATTTAACAATGCGCTGGGCGAATTCGATGATCGTGATTGCGTGCTGCTGACCGCCAGCACCGACAGTGTGTACAGCCACAAGGGCTGGTGCGACAGTCACCCCGATCTGGCCGGCATGAAGTACCCGATGCTCGCCGACAACAGTCATCGCCTCGCGCGTTCGTACGGTGTGCTGAAGGAAGATGCCGGCATTGCCTACCGCGGAATTTTTCTGATCGATCCACAGGGCATTCTGCGCTGGGCTGCCGTGCACGACCTGAGCGTGGGGCGTAACGTGGATGAAGTACTCCGCGTGCTCGACGCTCTGCAGACGGATAAGCTTTGCCCCTGCAACTGGAAGAAGGGCGACGGGACCATCAACTGAACCGGCGGCGTGGCCTTTGGCCGCTGCGACTGCCGAATCCGACCCCGAGGCACGTCCTCGGGGTCGATGCCTTTCCAGGGCTGTGATGACCTTAGTCGGGAAGGCCGGGCCGCAGGGTCCTGCTTGCGCGGCGGGCTGGCGTGAGGGAGTTCCTTGTTTCCTGAGGCCAGCCGGACGGAGCCACGATCGTGACGTCGCTGTTTGCAGCCCGGATTGTGTCGATCGGCGAATGCCTGTGGGATCTGTTTCCCCGTGGCGAACAATTGGGTGGCGCGCCGACAAATCTGTTGACTCATGCCGCTCGGCTGGGCGTGGGCGAAGCAACGCTGGTCTC
>JBGSIP010000436.1:0-3771 GCA_041742495.1 Planctomycetaceae bacterium | reverse complement strand
CGGTCGGCTGTCGCTGGAAGGACATTCCGCGTGAGTTCGGTTGCTGCGGTGAAACCGCGCGGCGACGTTTGAAGCTGTGGCAGGAGTTGGGGGTGTGGCAGCGAGTACATCTGCGATTGTTGGCCAACCGGGACGACCTCGCCAGTCACCAGACCTGCTCTTCGCTGACGCCGGCTACGACAGCCAGTCCACTCGAGAGGCGTTGTTGGCTCAAGGCATCGACTCCGCGATTCGTCACCGCAACCGCCCGCACGGTTCGCATCTGGGCCGTTACCGCTGGCCTGTCGAAAGAACCTTCAGCTGGATCAAGGGGCTGCGTCGCATGCGCATCCGCTACGACCGCCACCCCACTCTCATCGACGCTTGGCAACAACTCGCCCTCGCTGCCATCTGCTTCAGGATCCTCCACCCGATCTCCTGAGTGATCCGGACAACGTGGGTTGTTTGTTAGCCTCTTAAGCAAGATGCCATTCGCGTGTCAATCGGCGCGCGGTCTGGTAGCATTTCGGACACGACAACAACAGGTTTTCGCTCGCAATTCCTGCCGGCGACCTGATGTTGCGGGTTGTTCCGGGATTCTGGATATGGAACTGCGCAAGAACTGCTTCGCGATCGCGGCGGCGTTCGGTTGTGTCCTGGGAGCCGCAACGTCTTACGCTCAGGGGCCGCCTCAACCCGCGGATGGACAAGTGCTGCCGTTTCCGCCTACGCCATCTGCCAGCGTGGCTGGAGAGACGATTCAAGACTCGACGATGACGTGGCGGCGTGAACCGGCACGGCTCCAGCCCGAGACCCCCAACGTCCTGATTGTGCTGATCGACGACGTCGGTTTCGGCCTCCCCAGCACCTTCGGTGGGGAAGTGCAGACACCAACGCTCTCCAGGCTTCGCGAAAGTGGGATCTGTTATACGGCCTTCCATACCACGTCGATTTGCTCGCCCACGCGTGCGGCACTGTTGACCGGTCGCAATCACCACCGGGTTGGCAACGGAACCATTGCCGAGCGCGCCTCCGATTTCGATGGCTATACTGGCGTCATCCCGAAAACGTCGGCGACGATCCCTGAGGTCTTGCATCACTATGGCTTCAAGTCGGCGGCTTTCGGAAAGTGGCACAACACGCCGGCCAATGAGACGACGGCGATGGGGCCTTTCGACCGCTGGCCCACGGGCCACGGATTCGACTACTTCTACGGCTTCCTTGCCGGCGAAACATCGCAGTACGAACCACGGTTGTATGAAAACCAGAACCCGGTAGAACCGCCGCACAGCGAGACGTATCACCTAACGGAGGATATGGCCGAGAAAGCCATTGCCTGGCTCAAGCGGCATCAGGCGTTCTCTCCGGACAAACCGTTCTTTCTCTATTGGGCGCCAGGGGCCGCTCACGGTCCGCATCACATCTTTTCGGAATGGGCCGATAAGTACAAAGGCAAGTTCGACAGCGGCTGGGACCAATACCGAGAACGGGTCTTCGCTCGTCAGCGGGAACAGGGCATCATTCCGGCAGACGCCCAACTGACTCCCCGGGACGCCACTTTGGCATCGTGGGATAGCATCCCCGAGTCAGAGCTTGCATTTCAGCGACGGTTGATGGAGGTCTTTGCCGGCTTCGTCGAGCATACTGATGCACAGGTCGGAAAGCTGGTGGACGGGCTGGATCAACTCGGCCTCCGGGAGAATACGATTGTCTTCTACATCTGGGGGGACAATGGTTCGAGCGCCGAAGGTCAACGCGGAAGCGTCAGCGAACTCCTTGCACAAAACAACATTCCGAACACGATTCTCCAGCAATTGACGGCGCTCGAGCAGGTGGGCGGTCTCCCGGCACTGGGGGGACCGCTGGTCGAAAATATGTATCACGCTGGCTGGGCGTGGGCGGGAAGCACACCGTTCAAATCGACAAAACTCGTCGCCGCCCATTTCGGTGGAACTCGGAATCCACTCGTGGTTTCCTGGCCCAGGGGCATCAAGCCGGATCGCACACCACGCACGCAGTTTCACCATGTCAACGACATCGCGCCGACACTGTATGAATTGATCGGAGTCCGTCAGCCGGACGAAGTCAATGGGTTCACCCAGGATCCGATCGACGGGGTCAGCCTGGCGTATACATTCGCCGATGCAACGGCAACGCCTCGGAAGCAGACCCAGTATTTTGAGAACAACGCAAGTCGCGGCATCTATCACAATGGGTGGTATGCCTGCACGTTCGGCCCCTTTGTTCCGTGGGATACCCCAGCATCGACAAAGCGACTGAGCCAGTGGGATGCCAACCAGGATGTCTGGGAACTGTACGACCTGAACCATGACTATTCACAGGCCCACGACGTGGCCGCGCAGCATCCGGCGAAGCTCGCCGAGCTGCAATCGCTGTTCCTGGCAGAGGCGAAGGCGAACAAGGCGCTTCCGATTGGGGGCGGACTGTGGACACGATTCCACCCGCGGGACGTGATCACCAGTCCCTATACTGCCTGGGAGTTCGATGCGAATACCACACGCATGCCGGAGTTCTCGGCCCCGCCAGTCGGCAAACGCAGCAACCATGTCACGATCGACGTGGAGGTCGGGGACGAGGCGGCGGGAGTGCTCTATGCCCTCGGTGGCGGAAGCGGCGGAATTACCGTGTACATGGACGCGGGACATCTCGTGTATGAGTACAACATGTTGATCATCGAACGCACGCAGGTGCAAAGTACCGGTAAGATCGTCGCCGGCCGACACCGGATCGAGGTGACAGAAACGATTCCCACAGCGGGCGCGCCGAACGAAGTCGTCCTGAAAGTCGACGGTCAGGAGGTCGCCCGGACAATCGTACCGCGCACGGTCCCAGCGGCTTTCACAGCCAGCGAGACTCTGGATGTGGGCGTTGACTTGGGATCGTGTGTATCGCTGCGTTACCTTCCGCGTGCCCCATTCGCATTCAATGGGAAGATTGAGCGCGTGCGTGTCGCCCTGGAGTGACGCTGGGGCCTACCCGCTCCGAGCCGCAACAAGCGCCGATGGTTCGTTCCTTTCCTCAGTCCGCAACTCAAGAGCACCATGTCCATGAACTCCAATTTCTCCCCATGGTTGCTGATGCTGATTGGACTGGCTAGTGGCTGGCCATCCGCCCCCGCGTGGTCGAACGACCCGAGCGACTCGCAACAGGGTGAATCGTTGCACGTCGATGGCTCCGTGTTGCCGTTCCCGCCGACCCCCTCGGCATCGACCGCCGGGCTGACAATGCAGGACTCGGTTTATCAGCGGCGTATTGAACCGAGGCGATTGCCTGCGGACGCCCCCAATGTCCTGATCATCCTCATGGACGACTTGGGACCGGGGACGCCCTCGACTTTTGGCGGCGAAATCAATACGCCGAGCCTGAGCCGAGTGGCGAAGGCGGGTATCTCCTTCAACCGGTTTCACTCCACAGCGATGTGCTCGCCGACACGCGCGTCCTTGCTTACCGGCCGAAACCACACGCGAGTCGGGAACGGCCAAATTGCCGCCATTGCCAATGACTTCGATGGATTTAGCGGAGTGATTCCCAAGTCCAGCGCTACCGTGGCGGAAGTGCTGAAGGCCTATGGCTACAAAACCTCTGCTTTCGGAAAATGGCATAACACGCCAGAAGAACAAACGTCGAGCACTGGGCCGTTCGAATATTGGCCAACCGGCTACGGGTTCGAGTACTTCTATGGTTTTCTCGCCGGTGAGGCTTCGCAGTACGAGCCCACACTTGTGCGGAATACCTCGCCGGTCAATCGGCATGAACTTCATCGCGATGGCT
>JBGSIP010000435.1:0-4609 GCA_041742495.1 Planctomycetaceae bacterium | reverse complement strand
GCGATGCCGCCCTGGCTGCCCGCTGTCGCCACGCTGGTCCTGCTGTGCGCCATCTTTGGCTACACCATCTTTCAATGGACGTTCAGCCATGTTTATGTGCCGCAGGGGCAGAGTCTGCGGTTGCGGTACAAGGGCGCACCGTTGCCCTTTCTGCCGGGGGCCAGTGCACCGACGGCAGCGCCGGGCATGTTTGCCAAGGTGAACGACAGCGGACTCCCCATGGAAAAAGGGGTGCTCGTCGATCTGCGCGGGCCCGGGCGGCACTTCTACAACATGTTCTGGTATGACCGCGAACTTGTCCCGGACGTCACCATTCCGCCGGGCTCAATTGGCATTGTGAAGAGCAAGATGGGGCGCGATCTGCCCGCGGGCGAGTTCATCGTGGAAGGAGAACTCGGAGCGACCGAATACAAGGGAATCCTGCGCCGTGTCCTGGGCCCCGGCCGTTACCGCGTGAATGACTACGCTTACGAAATCACCCCGATTCAAACCGAGCAGATCACCTCGGGCAGCCAGACGAAATACGCCGGTTGGGTCAATATTCCCCCCGGTTTTGTTGGCGTGGTGACCAATCTGGCCTCCAACTCCGCGCTCGCCGCCGGCGGGGTGAAAGGGATTCTGGACGACGTCCTCCCTCCGGGGCTGTACATGGTGAACCCGCGGGAAAAGCAGGTCGACGTCGTTGAAATCGGCTTTCGGGAATTGACGATTGAAGCCAATCACCTGGTCGACTCGCGCGGGCTGGTGGTCCTCGACGCCGCGGGTGAGCCGGCGATTGCGAATGACAATAGCGGTATCACGTTCCCATCGAACGACGGCTTCACCATCACGATGGACTTCACCGCCATTTGGGCCATCATGCCCGATCAGGCTGCCGACGTCATCCGCAAGTTCGGGAATGTCGACGCCGTCGAAAACAAGGTTGTCCTGCCGCAGGTGCAGAGCATCTGTCGCAACATGGGGTCCAAACTGGGTGCCGTGGACCTGCTGGTGGGCGAATCGCGGCAGGTGTTCCAGCAGGAAACATCGGAGCAGTTCCGGCACATTCTGCAGGATAAGGACATCACGCTGCTCTACGGGCTGGTGCGCAATATTCACATTCCCCAGGAAGTGCGATTGCCCATTCAGCAGGCGTTTGTCGCTGACGAACTGAAGCTGACCCGCGAGCAGGAAACGCTCACCGCCGCTACGGAGGCACTGCTGAGCGAGGCCCAGCAAACCGTGCTGCTGGAAGCGGAACGCGTCCGCGTGGAAACCGAAAAGATGGTGGCTCAGGCGTTGGCAGAAGGTCAGCGGCAGGGACAAGAACTGCGCGCAGAAACCGAAACCAAGGTCGCGGCCATCGATCGACAGGTCGCTGTGCTCGAATCGCAGACCACGGTGTTGCGCGGAGAGGCGTTGGCGGGTTCGCAAAAAATGATGGCAGAAGCCTCCGCCGACAAGTTTAAGCTGGCCGTGGAAGCCTTCGGCGATCCGGCTGCGTACAACAAGTGGGTGTTTGCCACGGGTCTGCCGCAGGATCTGGAACTGCAACTCCTGTATGCAGGGCAAGGAACCTTCTGGACCGACCTGAAAGGCTTCACCGAAACCATGCTGGCGAAGGACTCCCAGTCCGCAGCACCGACACCGGCTCCAGTAGCATCCGCAGCGCGGACGACAACTCCCGCCAGCGCACCACCATCGGCCAGACCAGCACCGCCGCGCACCAAGTAATGCCATGTGGAGCAATCATTTGGGACTGTGAGCGTGTTGAAATGGGGGCAGCTGCTCAGCACAGTGACGCTGGTGCGTCTGCCGTGATGAGTTGGGTGCAGGTCGCTGTGGTCGCTCACCATCGGCACGTGAAGTCTGGATGAGCCTATTGCGCAGGAGTAGATCCCGGACGTGTCATCGCGGCAGGCTTGGGCGGGCCCCAGCCTCCACCGCCGGGAGTGGCGATCTGCAAGCGGTCTCCCGGCTGAACGTCGCGTTGGCACAAACCGCCCAGATTTTCGATGTGACCGGACGCGCTGATGAACAGATTCGCTCCAATCGCTCCGGGGGCCCCCCCCGCCAGTCCGGGCGGCGGATAAGGTCCGCGACGGCTGGTCAGCAGCGACAGCGACAGCGGTGCGAGAAACTCCAATTCGCGCAACATGCCGTCCCCGCCCCGGTGCTGCCCATCCCCGCCGCTCCCCGTGCGAATGGCAAATTGCCGCACGCGCACAGGGTAGCGGGCTTCGAGCCATTCCACATCGGTCAGCCGCGTGTTCGTCATGTGTGTGTGGACGGCAGACGCTCCCGCGGCCTGCGGAGTCGCTCCGGCACCCCCGCCGATCGTTTCATAATAGCCGAACTGCGTGTTGCCGAACGCAAGGTTGTTCATTGTTCCCTGACTGCCCGCAGCCAGCCCCAGAGCGCTGAGTAGAACATCGACGATTCGCTGTGAGGTCTCCACATTTCCACCCACGACCGCCGGACAATCGGCGGGGTCCGCCGCGGCAGGTGGATTCAGCAGACCCGGCGGAACCTGAAGTGTCACCGCCTGCAATACGCCATCATTGAGCGGCAGGTCATCGTCAACCAGACATCGCAGCACATAAAACACGGCCGCGGTCACGATGGCGGGATTCGCATTCAGATTGCCCGACACAACCGGGGACGTCCCTGTGAAATCGACGCGTGCGTGGCCGTCGGCGATGTCAATGGTCACCCGAATTGCAGCCCCGTCGTCGAGATGATCATGGGCGGTGAAGGTGCCAGTTCCCAGTAGCGCCAGTGCCTTGACGGTCTTGCGGTACGACACATCGCGGATGCCCGCCATCCCTGCGATCACCAGCGCGAGACCGTGAGTATTGACCAGCTCGCGCAGTTGTGAAACGCCAGTCCGGCCCGCCGCCACTTGCGCCAGTACGTCCGCGATATTGTCGTCCGGAGCCCGGCTGGGAAAAGGGCCGCGCTCCAGCGCCGCCTGGAGTTCATCAAGCGTCAATTCTCCACCGCGGCAGATCCGCACATCCCGCAGGACGACGCCTTCTTCAGCCAGACAGCGCGAGAACGCGGGCATACTGCCCGGCACGATGCCCCCAATTTCCGCATGATGGGCCCGCGAGGCAACAAAGAAGACTGGCGAGTCCGGACTGTCCATGTCAGACGTACCTGCCTGCGGTGGTGGGATCAGCGTGGAACAAAAGACCGGCTCGACCACGGTGAGGTCCGGAAGATGTGAGCCCCCCAGATAGGGATCGTTCGTCACCAGCACATCGCCGGGTCGCAGATCGGTGGCCCGCGCGATGATGCCCCGGACCTTCGCGCCCATCGCGCCCAGATGCACGGGAATGTGCGGTGCGTTGGCGACGAGATGTCCCCCGCCATCGAACACAGCACAACTATAGTCCAGACGTTCGCGCACATTGACTGACCGCGCCGTCCGCCGCAGAGCCTCGCCCATCTGCTCGGCAATCGCCGCAAACTGCAAGTGAAGCACTTCGAGCTTGATGGGGTCGAGGTCTGCGCTGACTTCGCTCCCCGCCGGGCCAGCAGATTCAGCCGCGCTATCTGCGGGCCGCGCGGGCAGCGATGGCAGCTCCAGCAGCAGGTCACCGTTGTCGAGTACGCGGGCTGACGTGTGCGCATCGAGATATACGGTGGAGTCCAGCGTCGCCAGCAACAGCGGACCTCGGCACTCGGCACCGGGCGGCAGAGAGGCGACATCAACGAACGCAGGCTGCCCCTCAGTGGTGGGCAGGGAGTCTCCCCAGTCGGTCGATTCCGCCTCAAAATCGGGCTCCCGTGCCGGATGTTCGCCCCAGCGCGGGGCAACATCATCAGCGTCCGACAATGCGCCTGAAGGGCCAGCAGTCACTTCGCTGCTCTGTGAATGACTCGCGAGACCAATGCAGCCCGGCGCTGCAGGCACCGCCGCCTGCAATGCCAACTCCAGATCTGCGTCATGCGCGGTGGCCGTCACGCGAATGGCCGCTACCTCCAAACCCCGCTGCGGCTGCGTGTAGCCGTAGCGCTGCTGATGTTCGCAGGCAAAAGCCGCTGGCAACTGGTCCCAGTCGTCGACTGTCAGCGCGTCGGGAATGGCCAGTGTCAGTGGGGCGTCGGTCCCCGCATATCGCAGATCAATGCTCGCCGCCGCTCGGATGCTCGTCGGCGCGATGATCTCCTCCGGGGAACGAGTTTCTTCAGCGTCCGCGCTGGTTGTGCCTGCGGGTGAGATGGCCTGCCGCACGGCAGTCGTTGCGTCACGCGCGAGTTCTGCGAGTGAGGCGGCTGCTGTGGAGAACGGCCAGTCGTTCCAACGCTTCCGTACGGACAGCGAGCGAATGGCAGTGTGATCGGCGCGGGCAATCCCTTCGGCACTGAGCAGGCTGGCGCGTGCCGGTATGAGCACCCGCTGCATACCCATGCGCCGCGCCAGATCCACCGCATGCTGTCCCCCGGCACCCCCAAAAGCAACCAGCGTATGGTCGGCCGGGTTGCAACCTTGTGCCATGGAAATCCGGCGAATAGCGCCGGCCATTGTGACGTTGGCAATCTCAATAAAGCCCGCGGCTAGTTCCACTGGCGAATAGCTGCGACCGATTGGCGTCGCAGCAAGCTGCGTAAACATGGCTTCCAG
>JBGSIP010000434.1:0-2805 GCA_041742495.1 Planctomycetaceae bacterium | reverse complement strand
GATCGTGGATCAGCCAGCAGACGACGCGTCTGCGCGAGCAGCACGGCGGGTTGCGACAACTCACCGCTGTCGGCCAGCGCCCGAAGTTCGGCATCGGGCAGACTGCTCCACAAGAAATACGACAATCGGCTGGCCAACGCGTGAGAGGTGAGCACGGTCGCCGGCGGACTGATAGCGGGTGATTCTCCGCTGTCTGCCGAGAGAGGGACCGGCGCGACTATGGATTCATCAAGATAGAGAAATGCCGGCGAACAAAGAATGGCCTTAAGGGCGGACTTGAACGCCTCCCATTCACTCCTTCCCTCTCCGATTTGTTTGGCAACCAGCGCCATCAGTCGTTCCATTTCGGGCTCGGTTACCGGGCGGCGGTAGGCGCGGCTGGCAAAGGAGGTCAACAGCGTGCGAGTTCTGGCGGGCGCAAAGGGCTGATCTCCCAGCACCGCGCGCTGAGACGGCGAAGGCCAGGTGTCGTACAAAGGACCGCGAATTCGCACTTCGTGGATGCGGATTTGTGGCAAGTGACCGTGACCGAGGAGGGCTATCCGATTCTCGACAATGCCGCGCGCGTCGCGGTGTTTCTCGGGCAGAAGGTCGTTGTAGAGTTTGACCAGTTTCCCGTAGAGGCCACGAATGTCAGACACGCCATTGTGAAAAGCAAACCGTGGCGAAAATCCGCGATCCAGCCAGATTTCGCTGACGTAGTGCCGTGGTTCGTCATCGGCAATGACGTGTTCGGCAAGCACTTTTTGGAACGGCTGTCCTACGTGCAGCGGGCCCAGTTCACGGTTACCGGGGATGATCTGCAGGCGAAACGGAACCGACAAATCGACGTCCAGCAACTCTTGATCGTAGGGTGTATCGCGATGGAGGGCGGTGGCCAGCACATCCACTTCATACCGGCCGTCGACGGGGACTCCGTTGCGAAATGCCAGCAGTCCGCCAAAGGCCCCCTCGGGACGCTCTGACTGCGGACACTCGTAGAGACACATATAGCGATTGTCAAAGGCCTTCTCGTGGGCCGAGTCGAGTTCGGGTTGCTGTTTGAAGTCTCCGTCAAACACCCACTCGTGTACCTCTGGCCGCTCCGGAGTGGCGAAGACCTTTTCGATAATCTGATCTGCGGCATTCAAATATTGCTCAAGCAAAAAGCCAGACGTGACCAGCACATCGCCGAGAGTATCGAGATGCTCGGCCGTCTGATCGCGTGGAAAGTTGATCGAGGGATCAAACATGTCGAGATTGATCGCCAGCAGATCGCGAATCGTGAGCAGGTACTCCCGCCGATTGAGACGGCGCAGCACGGTCTGCCGACCGGTCGATTGCTGCACCGTGCGGGCGTGATCGATGGCGGCCGTCAAGGCCGTGATGGCGGCCGTCCGTTCGGCAATCGTCGGCTGACGTGCGTCTTCGGGAGGCATGGCCTCCAGGTTCAGCTGATCGAGAATTTCCTGGAACTCGATCAGCGCGACTTCGTCAGTGGCCGAAGGATCGAGCGTGTCAAAACGCCGTTCCCCTTTGGTCAATTCCGCGCCATGGCAACGCACACAGTACGATTCGAGGAACGTCTGGAGTTCCCCCGCGTTTGCCGCAGGTTGAAACCAACTCCCCGCGATGACGAACCAGCCGCCCGCCAGCCAACACACCAGATTTCTGGACACAGTTTCCGCCTACGACAGGGACTTGGTTTCCAACCCAGTGAGCGTGCCGCTGCTGGTGGCGAAGCGGTCCGTTTCGACGCCAAACTGCTGCAACATGGACACGAACAGATTGCTCAGCGGCGGTGCCTGCCGGTCCTGGCCCCCAAAGGAGAGATGCTGGCCGTGGCGGAATGGACCACCCGCCAGAATCACGGGCAGGTTGGAATTCGTGTGCGCGTTGGCGTTCCCCATGCCGCTGCCGAACAGCACCATCGTCGAGTCGAGCAGCGAACGCTCACCATCTTCGGTGGCCTGCAGTCGTGTGAGGAAACGGGACAACTGCTCAACCTGGTAGGTTTCAATGCGAATCAGAGCATCGATGCTTTCCTGAACCTGTCCGTGGTGCGACAGGCCATGATAGCCATTGCGATAGCCAAACGCCGAAGCTTCAAATCCGCCGGCGATTTCCAGTGTGGCGATGCGTGTGGAGTCGGTGGCCAGTGCCAGCAGGATGAGGTCATACAGCAGCGGCAAGTCGGCCACCATGTCGGTATTGGATGGTTCCGGAATGGGAGCGGCGGGCTTGGGAATGTCGTTCCACTTTTGATGCTGCTGCAGTTGATGTTCAACGTCGCGCACGGCGGTCAGATATTCGTCGAGTTTCTGCCGATCGCGAGCATCCAGTCGCTGGCCAAAGGCGTGCGCGTCGCCGGCGACGCTATCGAGAATCGATCCCTGCACGTGAATCCGATCGGCTGTGGCGGCGCGATTCGCAGCCTCGTCCGACACAAACAACTTGCGAAACAGTTCGCGAGGACCGGGAATGGGGGGCACGCGGGTTCCGCTGCGGGTCCAGGACATCTGGCAACCGCCGTGAATCCCGTCCTCCGAACCCACAGTGAGAGCGGCGAAGCGATTTTGTCCGACGACCGTTTCGGCTGCATATTGATCGATGGTGATGTTGCCATCGGGCATTGCTTTGGCGTCGACCGCACGCACTCCGCTGAGGAAGGCGTGAATCGAAAAATGTCCCCCCTTGATCCCATGGTCGAGGCCAGAGACCACGGTCATGTTCCGCCGATGCGGAGCCAGTGGCTGCAGCGTCGTCGAGAGTTCGTAGTCGCTGCCGGCGGAGGTCGGCCAGAACGCTTCCGGATAGAAGCCGAGC
>JBGSIP010000433.1:0-1535 GCA_041742495.1 Planctomycetaceae bacterium | reverse complement strand
GGACGATGCGGCGAGACTGGGGACGTCGGTACTCATGGCAGGTGCGTTTCTGCCGGGACGGCCGGCGCGGTGAACTGGTCGCTGGTTTGCTGGTCGTCGGCGCTCGCTGTTTCGGTGGGGAGGTTCGGGGACACAGTCAGTCCAGGATGAATCCAGCCCGCGGTGCCGTCGGCCCATTGCTCCTGCTTCCAGATCGGCACCAGTTCCTTGATGCTATCCATAATGAATTGCGCTGCCGCAAACGCGTCGGCGCGATGTGGCGTCGAAACGGCCACGGCGACCGCCGTTTCGCTCAATTCCAGCCGCCCCACCCGGTGCTGCACCACCACGCGCACCAAGGGCCAGCGTTGACGCGCGGCGAGCAGAATCTGCTGTCCCTGTTTCACTGCCATGGTCGGGTGCGCTTCGTACTCCAATCGGGATGTCCGCCGATCTCCCGTCAATTCGCGAACCGTGCCCAGAAACAGCACAACGGCCCCCGCCCGCGCATCGCGCACACGCTCGATCACGGCGGCTTCGTCCAGCGGTCCGGTGCAGACCTCAAAAACATTCTCGCCACCGCCTCCAGCCGTTCCGTTCAACGCAAGATCGCTGGGCACAGGCTGCGATGGCTGTTCAGGTGGGGATGGGCACATGTCCGAACACAACCGTCTTGAGACAGACGCGACAAACAGAATTTTCACCGCATACGGTGCGGACCACGCAGAGTCCCTCAGTTGGCGTCCGTGAACGCTTCACCGCATTGGCGCACCGGACGTGTGGAAAATCAAGTCGGTAACGGCGGCTCCATTTCGTCGCATCACTTCGTCTCGCCGTTCCGCTGCCATGCTGCGCCCCGCCACAGCGACTTCCCGACCCGCCTGCGGGCTGCAAATCTGCTACCCGCAGCCCTTCTGGCCGCGAAGAGCACGCATCATCCCCCGCTCACCGGAGGGAAGCAGGTGACGACGTCGCCAACCTTGATCCGGGACTCGCCGGTGCAGAAATCGTCATTCACCGCCAGAAAGAGCTTTGACAGCACGGGGGCGAGTGCGGGAAAGGCCTGTCCAATGGCCTCTTGAACCTCCGCGGCGGTGAGAGTCGCCGACGGCCCGATGGTGACGGGCACGTTGGCCCGGGCACAGCCCGCCAGATCCCGTGCGCGAGCGAAAAACAGCACCGTGATGTGGGCTGACTGTCCCGGGTCTTGTGGTTCGGTTGGGATCTGGTTGTTCATGCCGCTTGCCGCCTTGTGCCACGTGCCGCGTCAAGACAGCGTCAATCGGCCGCTGCGCGATTGAATGGCCTGAGCCCCTTCCGGGAAGACACCATACGCGTGGGCCAGAATCTTCAGCGGATGAATGGTCGGCCTGGTCGTCCCGTGTTCCATTTGCATCTTGCAACTGCTGCATTCGGTGGTACCGACGGAAAATGGCCCGTCGCGGGCTTCGACAATCAGTCCAGCCCCCATTTCCAGCGAGGCTCGCAAGTTGGACTGCATAATGCCGAATGTCCCCGCCACTCCGCTGCAGCCCTGTTCAATCAGATGCACCGAA
>JBGSIP010000432.1:0-1540 GCA_041742495.1 Planctomycetaceae bacterium | reverse complement strand
CGGTGGGGCCAGCCGTCCCGGCCGAAGAGGTCGTCGAGGCCCGGCGGCTGGCTGCGGAAATTGGCATCGATCTCGAACAGCGCGTCACCGATGAGTTGCAGCGGGACGGCTACCGCCAGAACGCTCCTGATCGCTGTTACTTCTGCAAAACCGAGCTGTATACGACGCTGGCCGGAATGGTGCGGACTGCGGAGGCGGTCACGTTGCTGAACGGCACGAATGCGGACGACCTGGGCGATCATCGGCCGGGGCTCCGCGCCGCCAGTGAGTTCCGCGTGCGGAGTCCGCTGGCGGAACTGGGAATCACCAAATCTCAGGTGCGGCAGTTGGCCCGTTATTGGCAGATGTCGGTCGCGGACAAGCCGGCGGGGCCCTGTCTGGCCAGTCGCATTGCCTATGGTGTCGAAGTGACACGCGAGCGGCTGGAACGGGTCGCGGCAGCGGAGCGATTCTTGCGGAACCGGTTTGGCTGGCAGGAATTTCGCGTGCGATACGAAGCCGGCGAACTGGCCCGGCTGGAGCTTTCTGGCGAGGCGATCCGCGCGGTGGTCGAGCCGGACATACGTCACGAATTGGTGGCGTTCTTCCGCGAGCTGGGCTTTCGCTGCGTGAGCGTCGACCTGGCCGGGTTTCGATCTGGCAGTCTCAATGACTTGATCCCGCTGGTCGTCGTCGGCGGTCACCCCGGCTGACCGTGCAGTCCTCGCCAGTGTGGCCACCTGTGATGCAAATCAGCTTTCGTTCACGCGGAAATCGAGCAGCAGGACATCGGTGACAATCTGTCGCCCCGCCACGCGATTGACTTCCCGCTGCATGCGCGCTCGCAACTCATCCAGTTTGGGATTGAGCATTTCGAGTTTCGACGTCGAGCGAATCGCCCGCGACACGGCCGCTTCCAGCCGATAGCGGTGCGTGTCCGTGAGTTTGGCGAACTCCGAAAGTTGCTGGTCAGAACCGCCCAGGATCACACTGGCATCAAAAGAGACCACGCGTGATGTGGTGGAGTTGGTGATCCCGTCGTAGATGCCGCCGGTTTCGCTGGTGAAGCTGCCCAGACTCCACTCGCGCATATTGATCGGCGGCTTTTTTTCTTCTCCCGGCTGACTCGTGTGCCGCGCGGCGAGAACCACCAGTCCGGCAACCACGCCGACGGTGACAATCACGACCTGAGCCAGAAACAGGACATCGCGCCGGCTGGCTCGCAGGCTGTCCGTAGTAAATTCGAACGTCACGGGTGCGGCTTACCGGGATGCGAAGCGGAGTGATGAGTGACGCTGAAACCTAGTTCAAAAAGGCCGCCCCGGCGGGTCGCGGAGGAGTCGCAGCCCCCGGAATGCGCAAATCTCTGCCGTCTTGCGATCGACCCGCTGGTCAGCCCTGTTGCGTCTGCGGGGCACTTCGCGGCAGCCATAGATTGCAGCGGGGAATCATGTTTCGCGTTCGCGACGGAAAAACCGGTGCGTCATTTCTCGATTGCCGAAATTCAGCCCGTGGGAGGCCCGCCGGTGCAGCAGGGTCCCCCCAGTGAGGAATGGCGACC
>JBGSIP010000431.1:0-5491 GCA_041742495.1 Planctomycetaceae bacterium | reverse complement strand
TCCCCACGCTGACCGGTTCCTGATCAGCCGTCGGTGCGGAGGCAGCCGCCGTCGATCGGCCACGCTCAGGGCTCTGGGTCTGCGCTGCACCGGCCCGTCATTGCGAGAGCAGTCGCGCGAGCAGGCTGCGGAGTTCTTCGTCCCGCTGGCGTGTGCCGGTGACCCCAGTGAGCGGATTGACGTCTTCAGCCGAGAGCATGCGCAGCACGGCGCGATAGTATTGCTTCTCTTCCACCAGATCGCCGCGCGAGCGGGCCAGCCGGGCCTGTCGCAAGGCGACCTGATACGGCTTGAGGATTCCTTCATCCTGCGCATAGAACGGTTGCAATTGGGCCACAAGCTGCCGGCGACTGGCGGGGACCGCGGACAGGTTGCCCGTATCAAACACCAGCAACAACAGCGACGAGGCGAAACTGACCCCCAGAACCAGATACAGCACCCACGGGCTGGTCGGGCGGCTGTCGACGGGGTTCTTGGCCCGGGCTCCCAGTTCGCTCAGTTCCAGCATCGGCAGGCGGCCGTCCGCCACCAGTTGCACCAGTTGGTCACCACTGCGATCGCGAATGAACTTCGCCGTCGACGTGGGGCCTTTCTTCGATTTTTTGGCTCGCGGCTTCCCGGCGATCGATCCACTCATGGTCCCCGACGGGGTGGCGTTGGGATCGGTGTGGATCGAAATCGCGGACAGGCTGTCTGTGGGAGTGGCCTCCGCTGGTTTCGCGCTGCCAGTCGCAGACGGGGCGTCGAGAGCCAGTGGGCTGTCGAACTGAATGCTCGTGGAGGCCGAGAGTTGCACACGCGCCGAGCCCGGCAGCCAGACCCATTGGTCGGCAGGGAGCGTCGTCCCCTCGATGGCGACCACATGCGGCAGGGGACTGAACAGCGCGTATCGCCCGCCACGCTGCACGATGCTGCAGTGATGATTCTCCAGCGATTCATCGGGAATCACGATCTGGTTCGACGCATCCCGGCCAACGTGAACCAGTTCCGCGTCGAGCACAAAGTGTGCTCCGCGTACCGGTCCTGACGTGACAGTGATTGCGGCGGCCTTGGTCGTCGTCATGATTCGTCTGCGAGTTGCGCCTCCGGGCGTCGGCGGTGATTCGTGCGAGTGAATGGAGAGCGGGCGCGGCTGTCAGCCAAACAGATCATCATACAGGAAGCCCAGAATAAACGGTCCCAGAATGATCATCACGGTCGCTGCCATGATCATGATGCCGGGCAGCAGCATTTTGACGGCGGCCTCGCCCGCCACAGTTTCCGCTCGCTGGGAGCGTTTGATCCTCAGCAGGTCGGCCTGGGTGCGAAACAGAATGGCCAGTGGAGTGCCCAGTTGTTCCCCCTGAATGATCGATCCAACAATGCTGCCAATTTCCGGATCGGGCAATCTCTCGCGCAACGCCTCAAAGGCAGTGGTCCGGGTCTTTCCCATCCGCATCTCGGCGAGGACGCGGCCGAATTCCACCCCCACGGGGTGTCCTTTGGCCTCGCGCACGGCATCGCGCAGCGCATCGAGAAATGTCGAACCGGACTCCATCAGCAGCGTGAGCAGATCGAGCAGATACGGCAATCGCAGCTTGATGCGAAACAGTCTCCGCCGGGCTGAGGTACGCAACGAACGACGCATGCCCCAGACGGTCAGCAACGTCAGCAGCACTGCCACCACGGCGCCTGGGGGCCCCATGATCTCCAGACAAAGTGCCAGCCAAATGGGTGTGAGCAGCAGGGCCATGATTTCCCAGCGGCCCAGATATTCTTCCGGGGTCCAACTACGATGGGCCCCCGCCATCTGCAGGTCTTCCCCAATGCTGGGGAGCAGTTCACGAAAGGCGCGGCGGTTGATACGGGCCAGCAATTGCACGAGTGGAAAGAAGACCCGATACAGTGCACTGGCCTGCCGCAGATCGTTCATCCGGTTGACGTCGTACTTCCATTCTTCTCCCTGCGCGACGTCCTCACTCGCGAGTGCCGAAAGCAGCATCCGGGCGAGGACGAACAGGCTCACTCCCGTCGCCACACAGGCCACTAGCGCAAAGGTTTCGGCAGATCCCATCGATCAGATCTCCGTTTCCAGGATGGCCCGCGACCAGAAATAGGCCACCAGATTGAAGACCACGACAATCGCCAGAATCATCTGCCCATACAGTGTGGTGAAGAGTCGCTGCGTGCTGACTGGGTCCACAAACAGGTAGTAGACCGTCAGCACAAACAGCGGGGCCAAGGCCATATAGGTCGATGAGGTGCGCGCGGAGGCTGTGTCCGATCGCACCTTGCGTTCGAGTCGCTGCATCTCGCGCACAGAGTGGGCAATTCGCTCGACGGTTTCGTTCAGTTTGCCCCCGCTGCGGCGGGAGGCTTCCATTGCCGCGGCAAAGAGCGCGAAGTTTTCGCTTTCCAAGCGGGCTCTGGTTTCGTCCAGACACTGTTCGAGCGTCTTGCCCATGCGGTATTCACCGTAAAACTGCTGGAACTCCTGCCGAATGGGGAACGGGCACTGCTGGGAAAGCAGTTCGACCGCCTGGGCCAGCGACAGACCCGCGCGAATGGAACTCGACAGCGAGACCATACTGTCGGCCATCTGGTCTTCGATCTGCTCGGCCCGCTGCCGTGCCTTGCGCCGCACGAGGTACCACGGCAAGCCAACCATTAGCAGCGCCACAAAACACGCCAGCACGGGAGCCTGAAACAACGTCCCCCCCACGATGGCGGCCAGCACCGTCACTGTCAGCCAGGCAATGAGATACCGCCGCAAACGGGGTGTCGTACTGCGCAACTTCTTCAGCTTGTCTGCCAGATCGCTTTCGAGAAACTGGAAGCCCCGTTCAATCTGATCGCCTGCAGAAAACACGCCGATCCCCACGGCCCCCCCGAGCGCCAGGGAGCCAATCACCATCTCGGATGTGACTTCCATTCACGTCCCTCCCCGCGGCCGAGGAGTCTTGGCGGGATCTGCGCTACCGGGTAACGGCTTGACCGCCGGCGGGCGTTTGATGCTCCCTGCCCCGGTCGGCTTACTGGCGTCGGCTACAGCCGGACTGGCGACCCCTGCGGCTGCGTTCATCGGACTGCGATCGGAACGGGTTGTCGTCGTCCCGCCGGCTGCCGCGTCACCGCCGCCGTACAGGAACTCCAGCTTCAGTAAATCTTTGGAGATCAGCGAGTCGATGAAGGTCGGCAGATAGCCTGTGGGGAGCAGGTGGCCAGCGCCGTTTCGATCGTTGAAAATATCGGTGATGATCAGATCCTGGCGATCGGCATCGTAGCCAGCCACTTCTGCAATCTGCGTGACGCGACGCTTGCCACCCGGCAGACGGGCAATCTGCACGACAATATCCAGCGCCGAAGAGAGCTGTCGGTGGATGGACGCGATCGGCAGTTCGACCGCCATCAACACCAGCACTTCCAACCGTTTGATGACTTCGTCGGCGCTATTGGCATGAACGGTCGTCATCGAGCCGTCGTGGCCAGTGTTCATCGCCTGCAGCATGTCCAGCGCTTCGGCCCCGCGGCATTCTCCGACGATGATGCGATCGGGCCGCATTCGCAGAGAATTTTTCACCAGATCGCGAATGGTGTAGGCTCCGGTCCCTTCGACGTTGGCCGCCTTGCTTTCCAGAGTGACCACGTGCTGCTGGTGCAACTGCAGTTCGGTCGTGTCCTCAATGGTGACAATGCGGTCCCGTTCCGGGACGAAGCTCGACAGGATATTCAGCATCGTCGTTTTGCCGGAACCAGTCCCCCCACTCACGAGGATGTTCCGCCGGTCGACAACGCAGGCGCGCAGAAACAGGGCGGCTGCAGAAGTGATGCTCCCCCGATCAATCAGGTCGTCCATCGAAAAGCGATACGCGGGGAACTTGCGGATGGTCAGGCAGGGCCCGCGCACCGCCAGCGGTGGAATGATGGCGTTGACGCGCGATCCATCAGGGAGTCGGGCATCGACCAGTGGCTGACTCTTGTCGATCCGCCGACCAACCTGCGCCACGATGCGTTCGATGATCGACTCCGTCACCTTGTCGGAAATGAACCGCCGGCCGGAGAGTTCCACCACGCCGTCCCGCTCGACATAAATTTGGTCGCTCTTGACGACCATGATTTCCGAGATGGTGGGTGCGCGCAGCAGATCCTGCAGCGGACCATACCCGAACACGGTGTCCTTGAGGTCTTTCTTGACGGTGCGCAGCACGAGATATCTCTTCAACTCGCGATGCAGATGCGGCCGCAGCAGCGGGAACATCTCGCGAAAGCCCAGTTCGATCCGGCGGATGCGGACGCTCAGATCGGGCAATTCCTGCAGTTCCAGCCGTTCGCTGGCGAAATGCAACAGATTCTTCAGCTCGGTCTCACGCTCGGGGACCAGTGTGGCAGGGATATCAAACTCGTTGTAGGTCAGCGCGGGGAGCGGGCCATCGCGGTCGCTGTCCAGAATCATCTGATTGACCAGATAGTCGCGCAGCGTCAGGCCAATCAGTTCTTCGAGCAGCGCATCATTCTGATCGCTGAAGAGATTCATTTCGCGGCAGACATCTTCGATGTGCCGTTCCAGCAGCAGAATGCTCGCTTCGTCCCCCTGCTGATTGGTTTCGAGTTCAAACAGGTCGAACCGCTCGAGCAGTTTGTAGTGCACCCGCAGTTCGACATCGGCCATCAGCGAACGCAAGTGCGATTCGAGATCTGCCCAGCCGATGGGACTGACGGATTCGGTTTCGAAGGTGATCGAATACGGCCAGATGCGGACCGTTTCGCCCGGAGAGAACCGCCGCGACTGTCCGCCGAGCACTTCTTCGTGCCCGACCAGACAACTGTTGATCCCGATGTTCTCGAGGATCAGCGCGCCGTTGTCACGCCGCACGATGGCTTGCCGCTTAGAAACGAGCGGGCTCTTGAGCACCACCGTGTTGCCCGGATCGCGGCCCAGATGGACTTCGTCCACGTCGATCGAGACGACGTTGCGGCGGGATTCGTGAACCTTGTTGAACCAGACCTTCATGAGCAACCTGTCATCAGGACCGCACCGGAAACTTGCTGCTCTGCCTGCCGCCGGAGGAGTTCGCGCCCCCCTTGCTCACCCTATACCCGCCATGAGTCAAACTCACACGCGGTCCACCTGTTGATGAGCGGCGACGCACGGCCGGTCATCGTCCGACCCGACCGGGGTCAAAATCCTGTGGATGCAATAGCACCTGCAACTGAGCCGTACCAAACTGTCGCTGCACGGCGAACAGATCTTCGGCCTTGGGCTCAAACACGCCGTTTTCGTTTCTCACGCTCACGGTGATGACGTTTTCCTGCCGGGCCGCTCCTCCTGCTGCCTGAAACGACGCCGCGCTGCCAGTGCGATTCCCCACCATCAACACGCGAAACGGACCAATCATACGGGTCGTTCCGCGCGCGGAATTCTCGCTGGCCGGCGGCGCTGCCTTGGAGGGAGGCGAGCTGCCGGCCGGTGCTGGCTGCTCATCGCCAGGGGACGCCGAGGTGGCAGGAGGTG